>JARRJC010000032.1 GCA_037379885.1 Limibacillus sp. | reverse complement strand
CCGCCGCCGCTGGTGCTGGGTCTGGTTGACCCGACCGGTCCAGCGCAATGAAGCGGGGCAGGCACAAGCGCAGCCCCGATCTGGATGAAAAGGAGGAAGGGTTGCCAAACAGCGGCTTGATGGCCCGTGGGGCGCCTATCGTTGCCTGGGCCTTGCTGACGTTCGCCCTGACGCTCGCCCTGGTGCTGCCCGGCGCGCCGGCAGCGGCGCAGGACCTGGAGACCGCGCGCTACAAGGACTGGACCCTGCGGTGCCAGCCACGCGAGGGATTGCCCGCCTGCGACGTCTTCCAGGCCATCGTCGACCGCCAGCAGAACCGGCAGTTGCTCCAGCTATCCGTCGCCTATTCCAAAGAGCTGGACAAGTACGCCTTCCAGGCGATCCTGCCGCTGGGCTTCCTGATCCAGCCGGGCGCGCTGGTTCGCGTGGACGGCGGCGCCGGGGAGGGTGGGGCCGATTTCGATTCCCTCAAGGTAACGCGCTGCGAAGCCACCGGCTGCTTTCTGGAAGGGGAGGCCACCGCGGCGATGATCGAGGCCTTCTCCAGCGGCTTGAAGGGACAGATCGTGCTGCTCGGCCGTCAAGGCGAGCCCTTCGCAATCCCCTTCTCTCTGGAAGGCTTCTCGGCGGCCCGGGAAGAGATGTTGGAGCGCTCTTAGGGTCTGGTGCTTAGCCCGGGCCTTAGGCTTAGGCGCTTAGGCGACAAAGCCCACGATCACGACGGACAGCACGACCGCGGTGATCACGATGGCCCAAGTCGAAAAGCGGATGAACTTCGCGAACTCCTGCTGGCGCTGGGCCGTCAGTTCTTCATTGTCTGCCATGACTTTCTCCCCTGCTTCTCCCGCGTGCGGAAGGTGAATAGCTTTGGGCGCTTTTTAACCGCAAAGCGCCTTTCCCGGCAAGCCTGCTCAGGCCGTCGGATTAACCAAACGCGCACCACTGGGCGTGCCGCCCGAAACGCGGCAGCGCTCTCCCTCCACGGTGACCCGGCCTTCTGCGACCAGCTTCAGGCAGGCCGGGTAGAGCGCGTGCTCGGCCTCCAGAACCCGCGCCGCCAGAAGGTCCGCATCGTCCCCCGGCAGCACCGGCACGGCGGCCTGGCCGATCAGGGGCCCTGTGTCCATCTCCGCGCGCACGAAATGGACGCTGCAGCCGTGCAGGCGCAGGCCCAACTCCAAGGCCCGCGCATGGGTGTCGAGGCCCGGCAGGAGCGGCAGCAGGGAGGGGTGGATGTTGATCATGCGGTCGCGCCAGTGGGCGACGAAGCTCTCGGTCAGCAGGCGCATGAAACCGGCGAGGCAGACCAACTCCACGCCGGCCGCCTCCAGCGCGGCAGTCATGGCGTCGTCGAAGCTCTCACGGTTCGGAAAGTTGCGATGCGGGATGACTTCTGTCGCGATCCCGCCGGCCGCTGCGCGCTCCAAGCCCCCGGCGTCCGCCCGGTTGCTGATGACCAGAACGATCTCCGCCGGGAAGGCCGGATCGGCGGCGGCGTCGATCAGGGCTTGGAGGTTGCTGCCCCGCCCCGAAATCAGGACGCCGACCTTGCGGCGGGGCTCGCTCACGCCGCCGGCCACGTCGCCTCTCCGCCGGAGACCCGCACCTGCGGTTCGCCGTCGCCAGCGGCGATCTCGCCGATGTCGAAAACCTCTTCTCCGGCTGCTGCGAGGGCGTCACGGACGTCGGCGGCCCGCGAGGCGTCGACCACCAGCACCATGCCGGTCCCGCAATTGAAGGTGCGCAGCATCTCGTCGCGCGGCAGGCCGCCCGCCTCGGCCAGCCAGGCGAAGACCGGCGGCAGTGTCCAGGCGTCCAGCGAGACCTCAGCGGTCACGCCTTCGGGCAGCACGCGCGGCAGGTTCTCAAGCAGCCCGCCGCCCGTGATGTGCGCCATGGCCTTGACCCCGCCGGTCCGGATGGCGGCGAGGCAGGGCTTCACGTAGACCCGCGTCGGGGTCAGCAGGACCTCTCCAAGGCTTCTATCGGGCGCGAAGGGGGCGGGGTCGTCGTAGGTCAGGCCGGCGCTTTCGGCGACCTTCCTCACGAGAGAGAATCCGTTGGAGTGAACGCCGCTGGAGGCGAGCGCAAGCAAGCGGTCGCCGGGCCCGACGCCATCGCCGGTCAGGATCGCCTCGCGCTCGACCGCGCCCACGGCGAAGCCCGCGAGATCATAGTCGCCCGGCTTGTACATGCCGGGCATCTCGGCGGTCTCCCCGCCGATCAGCGCGCAGCCCGCTTGACGGCAACCTTCGGCGATCCCGGCGACCACGTCGCGGGCCTCTTCGACCGCCAGCTTGCCGGTGGCGAAATAGTCCAGGAAGAACAGGGGTTCCGCGCCTTGCACCACCAGGTCGTTGACGCACATGGCGACCAGATCGATCCCGACGCTGTCATGCTTCTTGCAGTCGATGGCGATCTTCAGCTTGGTGCCCACGCCGTCGGTCCCCGAGACCAGGACGGGATCCTTGAAACCGGCGGCCTTCAGGTCGAAGAGCGCGCCGAAGCCGCCGAGCCCGGACAGCGTGCCGGGCCGGTCGGTGGACTTGGCGAGCGGCTTGATTTCCTCGACCAGGGCTTCGCCCGCATCGATATCGACACCGGCTTCCTTGTAGCTGAGGCGGGACATGTACAAACCCTCGAAAACGGCATGCTTGATGCGGGTGACTTGGGGGCCAAGGCTTGCTAGCCTCCATGTTCCGCGGACAATAGCGAAACGGACCGGCATTGCAATGACTCTCCGCTTCTTCCCGATGCTGCGCGTCAGCCTGATCGCGCTGCCTATTCTCTGCCTCCTGATTCTGGGGCGCGCTGCGCCGCTCGAAGCTCAGGTGGCCGGTGTCTACGACGTACTCGGCGTGCGCGTCGACGTGACGGCGGAGAGCGCCGCCGCCGCCCAGCAGGAGGCCATCGCCCGCGCTCAGCAGCAGGCTCTGGTGATTCTGATGGAGCGGATCGTCCCGCAGGCGGAGAGGGCGCGGCTTCCAGCCCTGGACAACGCGCGGGCCCGCGACCTTCTGCGCGACTTCCGGGTGGTGCAGGAAAACCGCTCCGACGTGCGCTACATCGCGACCATGGACGTGCGCTTCAATCCGGAAAAGGTGCGCAGCCTCTTGCGCAGCATCCCGGTCGGTTTCGCTGAAACGCAGAGCAAGCCGCTCGTGGTGCTGCCGCTCTACAACGGCGGCAGCGGGGCGATCCTCTGGTCGGACAGCAACCCCTGGCTGCGCGCCTGGGCGGCCCGGCCCGGCCCCGGGGGCCTCGTGCCCTTGATCGTGCCGCTGGGCGACCTCTCCGACCTGGTCGCCATCGACGCGGCGAAGACGGCCTCGGGCGATCAGCAGGCCTTTGCCGCCATCGCGGCCAATCACGGGGCGGGTGACGTGCTGGTGACGCGCGTGCGTCCGGATAACCCGGCCAATCCGCAACGCCTGTCGGTGCAGGCCTATCGCGGCAGCGGTCAGGGCCAGACCATCGAACTGAGCGTGGGGCGCGAGGGCTCGGAGCCGGTGGAGTCGCTCTATGCGCGGGCCGCCGCCCGTGTCGACGACGCCTTGCAGGAGAACTGGAAGCGCAACAACGTCATCAACTTCGACCAGCGCTCGCGCCTGGCCGCCGCGGTGGAGGTCTACGACCTGAACCAGTGGTCGCAGGTGATGAGCCGCTTGAAGAGGGTCAATCTGGTCGAGGCGACGGTGATGCAGCGCATGACCCGTCAGGAAGCGCGCCTGATGCTCGACTACTACGGCGCGCCGGAGCGGCTCGCCACGGCCCTGGGCCAACAGGACCTCGTGCTGGTCGGCGCGCCTCAGATCGGCTGGAAGATCGGCCGTGCCGAGGATGCTCAGCGCATCGGGCAGCCGGACTGGCGCCCCGCGATGCCGGCAGTGCAGCCTTTCGGCGCCCCCTCCGGCCAGGCGGCCCCCCAACAGCCGGAAACCGGCCAGCCCCCTGCCGACGGCGCCGCGCCGCAGTTCGCGCCCGCGCCTCAGCCAGCTCAGTGAGCCGGAGGGTGAGGGCCCCAGGGGGTAGCGCGCGGTCATGACCACTGAGCAACAGGTCCGCTTCTGGACGATTGGCCTTATCGTCCTGCTGGTGGCGATGTATTTCCTCAGCAGCGTCCTGCTGCCCTTCGCCGCGGGAATGGCGGTCGCCTATCTGCTGGACCCGACCTGCGACAAGCTGGAGTCCTGGGGCCTGTCCCGGACCCTCGCGACCGTTCTCGTTACCTTGGGCTTCGTGCTCCTTCTGCTGATCTTCCTGCTGCTCGTTGGCCCGCTTCTGATCAATCAGCTGCTCAGCCTGCTGGAGGCTCTGCCGAGGGTGGTGGACGGCCTGCACGGCAAGCTGCAGTCGGTCTTCCTGGCGCTTCAGGACCGCTTCGACGGCGACATCATGCAGCAGGTGCGCGAGAGCCTTCAGGGCTCCGTCGGCAAGGCGGTGGATTGGTTCACGAAGCTGATCGGACAGATCATCTCCGGCGGCGTCGCGCTGGTGAACCTGCTCTCCCTGATCTTCATCACGCCGATCGTCGCCTTCTACCTCTTGCGCGACTGGGACAAGATGGTCGCGCGGATCGACGGCTGGCTGCCGCGCCACAGCCACGACACCATCGTCTCTCTGCTCAAGGAGGCCGACGGCATCATCGCCAGCTACATCCGCGGACAGGCGCTGGTCTGTGTGGTTCTGGGCGGCTTCTACATGGTTGGACTGCTGCTGGCGGGCCTGCAATACGGCCTGGTCGTGGGGTTGGTGTCAGGGCTGCTCTCCTTCGTGCCCTTTGTCGGGTCGATCACGGGGCTGGTGCTCTCGGTGGGGCTCGCCCTGGTGCAGTTCGACGAGTTCTACCGCGTGGTGATCGTGGCCGGGATCTTCTTCCTGGGACAGTTCCTGGAGGGCAACTTCATCACGCCGAAGCTGGTCGGGGATTCGACGCAGCTTCATCCGGTCTGGGTGATCTTCGCGCTGCTCGCCGGCGGCGCGCTCTTCGGCTTCCTCGGCGTGCTGCTGGCAATTCCGGTGGCGGCGGTGATCGGCGTCCTGGTGCGCTTTGCCCTGAAGCAGTACATGAACAGCTCGCTCTACGGCGCTCCGCAGAAGGCGGAGGAGGAGGCCGAGTGAGCCAACTCGCCCTCGATCTGGTCTACCGCGCGGCCCAGGGCCGCGAGGACTTCATGGTCGCCGACTGCAACGCCGACGCTGTCGCCTGGATCGACCGTTGGCGCGACTGGCCGCTGGGCCGCCTGGCTCTCTATGGCGCGCCGGGCAGCGGCAAGAGCCATCTGGTCGAGGTCTGGCGGGCGGAGAGCGGCGCGGCGCTGCTGCCGCTCACGGCTCTGAACAGCGAGGGGCTGGACGGCGTGATCGCCGAGGGCGGCGCGCTCGCTCTCGACGCAGCCGACGCCATCGCAGGGGACGAGGAACGCGAGCGCGCGCTCTTCCATCTGATCAATCTTGCTCAGGAGCGGGGCGCCAAGCTCCTTCTGGTCGGCCGCGAAGCGCCGGCCCGCTGGAAGGTGGCGCTGCCGGACCTCGCCTCGCGCCTTGCGGGCACCGCCAGCGTCTCCATCGCCCAGCCCAACGAGGAGTTGATGGCCGCGCTGCTGGTCAAGCTCTTCGCCGACCGTCAGACGCCCATCGCGCCCGAGGCCCTCGCCTATCTGCTGCCGCGCATGGAGCGTTCCTTCGCCATGGCCCGCGATCTCGTGCGCGAGACCGACCGCATGGCGCTGGCCGAGCGCCGCCGGGTTACCGTGCCGCTCGCGCGCCGGGCTCTTGAAAATCTGGCCGGTGAGGCCGACACCTCTAAGGAGCGCGCCGACGGCGCGCGCTGAGTCATAACGACGAACACGACAACCACGTAAAGGATGGAGAAGTAGGATATGGATCTGGGTATCGCCGGAAAGCACGCCTTGGTTTGCGCCGCCAGCAAGGGGCTGGGCCGTGCCTGCGCCTTTTCGCTGGCGCGCAATGGCGCGAACGTGACGATCGCCGCGCGCACCGAAGGCCCGCTTGAGGCCACGGCGGAGGAGATCCGCAAGGAGACCGGCGTCACGGTCAACGCCGTGGCCGCGGACATCACCAGCGCCGAGGGGCGCGAGAAGGCGCTCGCCGCCTGTCCGCAGGTCGATATCCTGATCAACAACGCGGGCGGTCCGCCGCCGGGCGACTTCCGGGACTGGGAGCGCGACGACTGGATCAAGGCGCTGGACGCCAACATGCTGACCCCCATCGAACTGATCAAGGCGACGGTCGACGCCATGATCGAGCGCAAGTGGGGGCGGATCGTCAACATCACCTCCGGCTCGGTTAAGTCGCCGATCCCGGCCCTTGGCATGTCCAACGGCGCGCGCGCCGGCCTGACGGGCTTCGTCGCCGGGCTCTCGCGCCAGACGGTCCAGCACAACGTGACCATCAACAACATCCTGCCCGGCCCCTTCGACACCGACCGCTTGAGCGCCAACGTCAAGAACGCCGCCGAGAAGTCCGGCCGTTCCTTCGATGACGTCTGGAACGAGCGTATGCAGGGCAATCCGGCCAAGCGTTTCGGCGATCCTTTCGAGTTTGGCGAGGCTTGCGCCTTCCTGGCGTCCGATCAGGCGGGATTCATCACAGGCCAGAACCTGCTTCTGGACGGCGGCGCCTTCAACAGCACCTTCTAATTGCTGGGGTGGGGCCACTTGTCCTAGGGTAGCGGTCTTCTGAACCCTGGCGGCGAGCGGCATGCAAGAAGAGATCGAACTGAAACTGGCGATCCCCGCGGGACAGATGTCCCGCCTTCGCCGTCTCGGCCTGATGCGCAGTCTCACGGTCGGACGCGCCGCCAAGCGCACCATGGTCTCGACCTATTTCGATACGCCTGAGTTCGCGCTCAAGCGCGCGGGCATGGCGTTGCGCGTGCGCGACATGGGCGATCACAAGCTGCAGACCCTGAAGGCGCCGGTGCCAGGCGCCATCAAGTCGGGGCTGCAACACATGGCGGAGTATGAGACCGCCGTGGAGGAGGGCCGCCCGGACGTCACCAAGCTGGACGACCCGGTCCTGCGCCAGTGGATCGAGGACCAGAACCTGCCCCAGCAGATCGGTCCGGTCTTCACCACGCGGATCGAGCGCACGCTGGTTCCCCTGCGTCTGGTGGACAGCGATATCGAACTGGCCATAGACGAGGGCTCGATCGAGGCCTCGGGCCGCGAGACGCCCTTGAGCGAGATCGAGCTTGAGCTCAAATCGGGCCGCAGCACGCGGCTCTACGAGCTTGCTCTCATGTTGGTGCAGGAAGGGCTGGATCTTCGCCTGGAGACCAAGAGCAAGGCCGCGCGCGGCTATGGCCTCTACGAGCGCAAGGACGAGCCTCCCGTGAAGGCCGAGCCGCTCGACCTGCCGCGCGGCGTCAGCGTCAAGAACGCCTTCATGATGATGGTGCGCAATTGCTATGAGCACCTGCGCGCGAATGAGCCCGCGGTTCTAAAGGGCGAGGATCCGGAAGGGGTCCACCAGATGCGCGTCGCCACGCGGCGTCTGCGCGCGCTGCTGTCGCTCTTCAAGCCGGTCCTGGCGGCTGGTTCGCTGGGTCACCTGAAGGAGGAGTTGCGCTGGCTCCAGCAGCAGCTCGGCCCGGCGCGGGACTGGGACGTCTTCCTGACCGAAACCCTGGCGCCCATGGAAAGCCGTTTGCCCGCCGAGGACGGCTTGAGCGTCCTGCGCGACAAGAGCGGCGGCCTGCGCGCGAAAGCCTACGAGCGGGCGCGGGAGGTGGTGACCTCCAGGCGCTATACCGGGCTGCTCCTGCGCCTCCAGCTTCACCTGGCGGACGATGGCTGGTTCAAGACGGTGGAGCCGGGGGAGGCGGACCCGCTTGCCGGTTCCATGAAGGACTTCGCGGCGGGCGTCCTCTCGAAGCGGTCCAAGCGGCTCGCAAAGCTGGGCAACAAGCATGCCGAGCTGACGGAGCTGCAACTCCACCAGTTGCGCATCGAAGGCAAGAAGCTGCGCTATGCGGTCGAGTTCTTCTCAACGCTCTATCCCAAGCCGGACGTCAAGCTCTACCGCAAGAGCCTAGTCGGCATCCAAGACAGCCTCGGCGCGCTGAACGATGCCGTCGTGGGGCATCGCCTTCTGGATGAGCTGGAAGTCGAGATGCGTTCCGACGAGCGGGTCGCGCCGGAGACTGCCTGTCTTGCCTCCGGCCTTCTTCTCGGTTGGCACGCCGCGCGCATCACCGATCACCTGAGCGCCCTGCCCGGAGTCTGGAAGGCCCACCGCAAGCTCAAGCGTTTCTGGGCTTAGAGCGTCTTCGGGACCGCCAATTCGCGCAGGAAACCCGCCCCTGGCTTCAAGCTTTCCCAGGAGCCTTCGACGGTGATGACGGCGAGGGCCGCTGTCGGGAACTTGAGCGAGAGCTGCTCGAGCGCCGCCTTCTTGCCGTCGCCGCAGAGCTGCTCGGCCAGGGTCTCCATGCCGGGGTTGTGGCCGATGAGCAGCGCGCTCTCGTAGTCTTCGGGGATGCGGCGCAGGCTGGCGAGCAGGACGGAGGGCGGGGCGAGGTAGAGGCTCTTCAGCCGTTTGACCTCGGGCTCTCCGCCCAGGGTGGGCGCGGTCAAGTCCCAGGTTTCGAGCGCGCGGCGGGCGGTGGAGCAGAGCACCAGGTCCGGGTGATACCCCGATTTCCGCATGTGCGCGGCCATCAGGGGCGCGGCCTTGCGGCCGCGTTCGTTGAGCGGGCGGTCGAAATCGCCGAGCGAAGGATCGGACCAACTCGACTTGGCGTGGCGCAGCAGGTAGAGGGTCTTCATGAGGGGAGGTTCCCGACTTTAGCCACCGCTTCGATTGAGGCGGCGAACGACATGATTCTGTTTTATTTTTAGTCTATAACAATCTTCAAGAAAGGTTTTATGAACGGTGGAAGAGTTGGAACAGGCTGAAGATCGCATCAGAGTTGCGGAAGTTACCGGCGAGGTGGAGCTGCCCGACGGCGCCCCCGGTATCGACCAGCCGGGCCGCTTTATCAACCGCGAGCTTTCCTGGCTGGCCTTCAACGAGCGTGTTCTGGAGGAGGCGACGAACCAAACCCACCCACTGCTCGAGCGCCTGCGGTTCCTCTCGATCTCCGCCAGCAACCTCGATGAGTTCTACATGGTCCGCGTGGCGGGCCTCAAAGGGCAGGTCAACGCCGAGGTCAACCAGCAGAGCCAGGAGGGCATGACGCCGGCTCAACAGCTGGCCGCGATCAACGCCCGCGCCTCCAACCTCATGGCGCATCAGCAGCGCATCTTCCGCAGCTTGCGCGAAGACCTGAGCGATGCGGGCATCCAGGTTCTGGAGACCAAGGGTCTGACGCCGACCGAGCGCCAATGGCTGGAGCGCTACTTCATCGAGGAGATCTTCCCGGTCCTCACGCCCATCGCGGTCGACCCGGCGCATCCCTTTCCCTTCATTCCGAACCTCGGCTTCGCCATGGTTCTCGACCTGCTGCGGCGGGAGGACAACAAGAGCCTGACCGGCCTCATGATCCTGCCCTCGCAGATCGACCGCTTCATCCGCCTTCCGGGGCCCGAGATCCGCTTCATCCGGCTGGAGCAGGTGGTGCGCATGCACCTGGACCGCCTCTTCCCGGGCTTCGAGGTCGTGGACTACGGCTATTTCCGCGTGATGCGCGACAGCGATATGGAAGTCGAGGAAGAGGCCGAGGACCTCGTGCGCCTGTTCGAGACGGCGCTGAAACGCCGCCGGCGCGGCAGCGTCATCCGCATGTCCGTGGACGCCGACATGCCGCCGCGCTTGCAACAGTTCGTGGCGCGTGAAATGGGGGTGGAGTCCTCCGATGTCTTAGCGCTCGACGGTTTGATCGGCCTGGTGGACACCAAGCAGTTGATCGTCTCCGAGCGGCCGGACCTGCTGTTCACGCCCTATAACGCGCGCTTCCCGGAGCGCATCCGCGACTTCGGCGGCGATTGCTTCGCGGCGATCCGCGCCAAGGACATCGTGGTTCACCACCCATACGAGTCCTTCGATGTGGTCGTGCAGTTCGTGCGTCAGGCGGCGCGTGATCCGCAGGTGGTCTCGATCAAGCAGACGCTCTACCGCACCTCGGAGGACTCGCCGATCATCGCCGCGCTCACCGAGGCTGCGGAGGCCGGCAAGTCGGTGACCGCCCTGGTCGAGCTGAAGGCGCGTTTCGATGAGGAACGCAACATCCGCTGGGCGCGCAACCTGGAGCGCGCGGGCGTGCAGGTCGTCTACGGCTTCATCGACCTGAAGACCCACGCCAAGGTCTCCATGGTGGTGCGGCGCGAAGGCGGCGGCTTGCGCTCCTATGTCCACTTCGGGACCGGCAACTACCACCCGATCACGGCCAAGATCTACACCGACCTCTCTTTCTTCACCATCGACCCGGCGCTCTGCCGCGACGCGGCCAAGCTCTTCAACTACATGACCGGCTATGCCCGGCCCCAGATGATGGAGAAGCTGGCGATCTCTCCCATCACGCTGCGCGGACGCATCCTTGAGATGATCGAGGAGGAGGTGGAGCACGCCAAGGCTGGGCGTCCCGCCTCGATCTGGGTCAAGGTCAACTCCCTGGTCGACGGGCGGATCATCGACGCGCTCTACAAGGCTTCCCAGGCCGGGGTCGAGATCGATCTCGTGATTCGCGGCATCTGCTGTCTGCGCCCCGGCGTGCCGGGTCTTTCCGAGCGCATCCGCGTGAAGTCCATCGTCGGGCGCTTCCTGGAGCACAGCCGCATCGTCTGCTTTGGCAACGGGCAGGGTTTGCCCTCGCCGCAGGCCAAGATCTACATCTCCTCGGCCGATTGGATGCCGCGAAATCTGGACCGCCGGGTGGAAACCCTGGTACCGATCGAGAACCCCACGGTGCATCAGCAGATCCTGGACCAGATCATGATCGCCAACCTGAAGGACGAAGCGCATTCCTGGCTGCTGAAGGCGGACGGCAACTACGAACGGGTCGACGGCGGCAAGGAGCCCTTCAGCGCGCACCGCTACTTCATGACGAACCCCAGCCTATCCGGCCGTGGGTCGGCCCTGAAGGGCGAGAAGAACACGCCCCGTCTGGTGCTGGATAAGGATTAGAGCCCGAATGGCCGCAAGTGGTTCTCGAATCCTTTAGCGTTCCCGGTCATACTACAGCGCCATGAAGAGCCTGCGCAGCACCCACAGCGCCGCCCTGGACCGCGGCCGCCCCGCCGCGGAACCTCGGCTGCGCCGTGAGGCGGTGGTCGACATCGGCTCCAACTCCATCCGCCTGGTGGTCTTCGAACGGCTTTCCCGCAGTCTGGTTCCGGTCTTCAACGAGAAGGTTCTCTGCGGTCTGGCGCGCGGCATGGACGAAGGCGGCAAGCTCAACGCCGAAGGCGTGGAGATGGCGCTGGCCAACCTCTACCGCTTCGTGCGGCTCTGCGAGGCGACCGGGGTCGACGATATCGAGATGCTGGCGACCGCCGCGGTGCGCGACGCCGCGAACGGTGAAGCCTTCGTCAAGCAGGTCGAAAAGCGCACGGGACACAAGATCCGGGTTTTGAGCGGCGACGAGGAAGCCCGCTTCGCCGCCTACGGCGTGGTGGCCGCGATGCCCAAGGCCGACGGTGTCGTGGGCGACCTGGGCGGCGGTTCGCTGGAGTTGATATCGCTGAACCAGGGCCGGCTCGGCGCATCCGTCACCTTGCCGCTGGGCCTTCTGCGCCTGTCCAGCGATACGATCTCGGCGCGTGAAGACGCTTTGAAGAAGATCGACGACGCGCTCGCCGACGTCGATTGGCTCGGCTCGCAACCCGGCCGGAACTTCTACGCCGTGGGCGGCGCCTGGCGCTCACTCGCCAAGGTTCATATCGAGCAGACCAACTATCCGCTGCACGTCATTCACGGCTACAGCCAACCCATGGACGAGATGGACACCATGCTGGGCGTTGTCTCTCGTCTTTCCAAGCGCTCCTTGTCCCAGTTCTCGAGCGTTTCCAAGCGGCGCATCGACACTCTGCCGATGGCGGCGACGGTGCTGTCGCGCGTGCTGCGGGCAAGCAAGGCCAAGGATATCGTCTTTTGCGCCTACGGCCTGCGCGAAGGCAGCCGTTATGACAAGCTGACCCCTGAGGAGCGCGAGCTTGACCCCCTGGCGGAAATGGCCGCAGAGCTGGCCCGGCGCGAAGGGCGCTTCGGCGACATCGGCGAGGTGCTGTTCCACTGGGTAGCCGCCCTGTTTCCCGATGAAGCAGCGGAGGCCGAGCGTCTTCGGCGCGCGGCCTGTCTGCTGTCCGATGTCGCTTGGCGGGAGCATCCGGATTACCGGGCCGAGCAGGCCTACCTGAGGCTTCTGCGCCAGCCCATGGAGGGCGCCGATCATCAGGATCGCGCCTTCCTCGCGCTTTCCTGTTTCGTGCGCTATGGCGGCGGGCTGGGCAACAAGGCCGTGGATTCGGTGCGCGAACTGCTGCCCGCCAAACGCCAACGCGAGGCGGTGGTGCTGGGCTCCGCCCTCCGGCTCGGCTACACGCTCTCGGGCGGCACCAACGAGGTGCTGCACCAGTCTCGCCTCACATTCTCGGAGAAGAAGCGGGAGGCGGCCCTGGAGCTGGACAAGGACGCCTGGGTGCCCGGCGGCGATGTGGTGGAGAGGCGTCTCTCCTCGCTCAACAAGGCGCTGGAGAACCGGGGTCAGGAAGACTAGCGGCCGAAAGGCCCCTAGCGCTCGATCACCGTCACGCTCTGCGCTTCCAGGGTCAGCGCCAGTCGGCCGTGCTTCAACTTCAGCGCGTCTTCGCCGAAGATCTCACGCCGCCAGCCCTTGAGCGCCGCCACGTCCGCCTGGTCGTCGGCGGCGATCTGTTCCAGATCGGAGGTGTTGGCGACCAGTTTCTGGGCCACGTCATGCGCCTCGCAACGCGCCTTCAACAGGACCTTCAGGAGTTCGACCACCGGGCCAAGGCCGGGCGGGATCACCGGGCGCTTGGGTGGGCTCGGCAACGCCTCGCGCGGCAGGTTGGCCGCCGCCTCAATCGCCTTCAGGATGCCGTCGCCCAGCTTGCCGCGCGCCATGTCGGCGCTGACCCCCCGCGTTCGAGAGAGGGCCTCCGGGCTGTCCGGGCGGTGCACCGCGATCTCGACCAGTTGCTCGTCCCGGAGCATGCGGTTGCGCGGAATGTCGCGCGCCTGCGCCTCGCGCTCCCGCCAGGCGGCCAGCTCCTTCAGGGCCGCGAGGTAGCGCTTGTTGTCGGATCGCGACTTGATGCGCATCCAGGCCTTTTCGGGATCGTTCGCGTAGGTGCCCGGGTCGGTCAGGATATCCATCTCGGCGGCCAGCCAGGACGCGCGGCCGCTCGCCTCCAGCATCTGCTTCATATGCACGTAAAGGCCGCGCAGATGGGTGACGTCGGCCAGCGCATACTCAAGCTGCCGGTCGGTCAGCGGGCGGCGCGCCCAGTCGGTGAAGCGGCTGCCCTTGTCGACCTGCTCGTCCAGGATGTCCTTTACCAAACGCTCGTAGGAGACCTGATCGCCGAAACCGGAAACCATGCCGGCTACCTGCGTGTCGAAGATCGGATGGGGCAGTTCGCCGTCCATAAGACGGTGGAAAATCTCCATGTCCTGCCGTCCGGCGTGGAACACCTTGATGATGCTGCCGTCGGCCATCAGGTCCAGCAGGGGCTGAATGTCGATGCCCTTGGCCAGCACATCGACGGCGACGGCGCGCTGGGCACCGCCGAGTTGCACCAGGCAGAGCTTGGGCCAATAGGTGCTCTCCCTCAGGAACTCGGTATCGACGGTGATGAAGGGCTCGCCCTTCTGCTCGTGGCAGAAGTCGGCCAGGGCTTTGCTCTCGGTGATAAGGCTCATGGCCGATTGACTTAGCCGCTCACCGCCCAAAAAGGAAGGGCCTCGTTGACAGGAGGCGCAGAGCTGTAGCTAGCTTTGGCCGCGATTTCCCAACGCAGGACCGAATGACGAAGGCCCTTTGATGCTGAACCTGCCCTATTGGCTGGAAGCCGCCCCCTTGGAGAACCCGCCGGCCGAGCCGCCGCGCCCGGCTGGCGACTGTGACGTCGCGATCATCGGGGCAGGCTTCACCGGGCTGGCCGCGGCACTCGTGCTGGCGCGCGCCGGACGCAGCGTGCAGGTCTTCGACAAGGCCGCGCCGGGCGAGGGCGCCTCGCGCCGCAACGGCGGGATCGCCAGCGGCAGTCTCTACTTTTCCCTCGCAGGCTCGATCGAGCGCTTCGGCGAGGAGAAGGGCGTCGGCATGCACCGCGAAGGGCTGGAGGCGCGCCAGGCCCTGTCCCGCTTCCTGGAGGAGGAGAAGCTGGAGGTCGGCTATCGGCACAACGGGCGCTTCGATGCGCTCAACAGCCCCAAGCACTACGACGCGAAGGCCCGCGAGTGCGAGCTCTACAACAAGCATCTCGGCATCGAGGCCCGCATGGTCTCGCGCGACCGCCAGCAGGAAGAACTGGGCACGGAGTTCTACTACGGCGGCATGGTGCGCCCGGACATGGGCCAGCTTCACCCGGGGCTGCTTCATGAAGCCATGCTGAAGCTCGCGCGCGAGGCGGGCGCGCGCGTCCTCGGCCACTGCGCCGTCGAGGGTTTCGAGCGCGAGGGCGATGGCTTCCGCCTGAAGACGGCCGGGGGCGAGCTGCGGGCGCGCGACCTCATCGTCGGAGTCAATGGCTACGCGGACAAAGCGGCCCCTTGGGCGCGGCGGCGCTTGGTGCCGGTCTCAAGCCAGATCATCGTCACCGAGCCGCTTTCGCCGAACCTCATGGCCTCCCTGATGCCGAAAGGCCGCGCAGTGGGGGAGAGCCGCAAGCTGCTCAACTACTACCGCCCGACGCCGGACGGAAAGCGCATCCTGTTCGGCGGGCGCGCGGGCGCGCTCTCTGATTCGGCGGAAGAGAAAGCCCGCTCCCTGAAGGCCATGATGACCGGGATTTTCCCCGAGCTTCGGGATACCGAGGTCTCCCACGTCTGGTGGGGCAACGTCGCCTACACCTTCGACTATCTGCCAAAGCTGGTGGAACGGGACGGCGCGCTCTACGCCAACGGCTATTGCGGCTCCGGTGTGATCTGGGCGCGCTGGCTGGGAGAGAAGGCCGCCTACCGCCTGCTGGGCGACCGGGAGCGCTCGCGGACCTGGTTCTCCGGCGAGCCCTTCCAGACCCGGCCCTTCTACAACGGCAATCCCTGGTTCCTGGCGCCGCTTCTGACCTGGTATGGACTGCAGGACCGCAGACTGCCTTGACGCGCCGTTCCGGTTGACTTCCGGGCCGCGACGTTGCATCACCCGGTGGCGATTTTAACGGCAAAGTCACCCGACGTCCTTCATCTGGAAAAGAGCGCCTTTTCATGCACCCCTACCGCACGCATACCTGTGGGGCCCTGCGCCTCGCCGACGCCGGAGAGGAAGTCCGCCTGTCCGGATGGATCCACCGCAAGCGCGACCACGGTCAGCTGCTGTTCGTGGACCTGCGTGACCACCACGGCCTGACGCAGTGCGTCCTGGACATCTCCAGCGACCTGTTCGCGACGGTGGAGCGGGCGCGCAACGAGTCGGTGGTCACGGTCACGGGAACGGTCGTCAAGCGCACCGCCGAGACGGTGAACCCCAAGCTGCCGACCGGCGAGATCGAGGTGAAGATCCAATCCTTCGAGGTGCAGTCGGCGGCAGAGCAGGTGCCACTGCAGGTCAACTCGGATGAGGATTCGGGCGAGGAGGTGCGTCTGCGCTACCGCTACCTCGACCTGCGGCGCGAGAAGATGCATCGCAAGATCGTGCTGCGCTCGGAGATCATCTCGTCGATCCGTCGCCGCATGATCGAGCAGGACTTCACCGAGTTCCAGACGCCGATCCTGACCGCTTCCAGCCCGGAGGGCGCGCGCGACTACCTGGTGCCGAGCCGCCTGCACCCGGGCAAGTTCTACGCGCTGCCCCAGGCGCCGCAGATGTTCAAGCAGTTGCTGATGATCGCGGGCTTCGATCGCTACTTCCAGATCGCGCCCTGTTTCCGGGACGAGGACGGGCGCGCCGACCGCTCGCCGGGCGAGTTCTATCAGCTCGACTTCGAGATGTCCTTCGTCACCCAGGACGACGTTTTCGCCGCCATCGAGCCGGTCCTGGCCGGCGTCTTCGAGGAGTTCGCGAACGGCAAGCAGGTCACCAAGCCGCCCTTCCCGCGCATCCCCTACGAGGAGGCCATGCTGAAGTACGGCTCGGACAAGCCGGACCTGCGCAACCCCATCGAGATCGCGGACGTCTCGGAGGCCTTCGACGGCGGCGGCTTCGGCATCTTCGCCAAGCTGATCAAGGAGAAGGGTTTTGCCGTGCGCGCGATCCCGGCGCCGGGCGCCGGAAGCCAGCCGCGCAGCTGGTTCGACAAGCTGAACTCCTGGGCGCAGACGCAAGGCGCACCCGGTCTCGGTTACATCATCTACGAGGACGGCGAGGGCAAGGGCCCCATCGCCCGCAACCTGGAGCCTGAACGAGTCGCCAAGATCAAGGAGCTGGCGGGCCTCAAGGACGGCGACGCCGTCTTCTTCGCCTGCGACAAGCCGCTGTCGGCCGCCAAGTTCGCGGGCACCGTGCGTACGCGCGTCGGCGAGGACCTGGACCTGCTGGAAAAGGGCGTCTTCAAGTTCTGCTGGATCGTCGACTTCCCGATGTACGAGCTGGACGAGGAGACCGGGAAGATCGACTTTTCCCACAACCCCTTCTCCATGCCGCAGGGCGGGATGGAAGCGCTCGAGACCATGGACCCGCTGGAGATCAAGGCCTTCCAGTACGACATCGTCTGCAACGGGGTCGAGCTTTCGTCCGGCGCCATCCGGAACCACCTGCCGGAGGTGATGGTCAAGGCTTTCGAGCTGGTCGGCTATTCCGCTCAGGACGTGGAGGAGCGTTTCTCCGGCCTCTTTTCCGCCCTGCGCTACGGTGCGCCGCCGCACGGCGGCTCCGCGCCGGGAATCGACCGCATCGTCATGTTGCTGGCCGACGAGCCCAACTTGCGCGAAATCGTGGCCTTCCCCATGACGCAGAGAGCCGAAGACCTGATGATGGGCGCGCCCGCCGAAGTCCCGGAAGAGCGCCTGCGTGAGCTGCACCTTCGCATAGCCCTGCCGCCGCAGAAGAAAAGCGCTGAGTAGTTTCTTCTAATATTTCAATGATTTGAAGGCTGTCACAGTCTGGTTCGTGGACAGCCTCCGAAAGCTCTTCTAGAGTCGCTTTCGCCTAGCAACTGCCGTGGGAGAGGGCCTTGACGCGTCCCGCCGACAAAGGGTTCTACATGCCGCCCGAATGGGCGCCGCACAAGCGCACCTGGATGGAGTGGCCCTGCCGCGAAAGCCTCTGGGCGGAAGGCCTGGATGCGGCCCGTGAAGCCTATGCCGAGGTGGCCCGCGCCATCGCCCGCTTCGAGCCGGTGACCATGATCGCCAACCCGGAGAACGTGGCCGAGGTCTCGCTCCATTGCGGCAGCGGGTCGGGCGTCGGCACCCATCCCCTTGAACACGACGATTCCTGGATGCGCGACAACGGCCCGACCTTCCTGGTCGACGGCAAGGGCGGCATCGGCGGGGTGCAGTGGCTCTTCAACGGCTGGGGTGGCAAGTTCCCGCCCTACGACAAGGACGCGCAGGTGGCGGGCGCGGTATTGGAGCACCTGGGCTTTGAGCGTTTCGAAGCGCCGCTGGTGATGGAGGGCGGGTCCTTCCACGTGGATGGCGAAGGCACCTTGATCACCACCGAGCAGTGCCTCTTGAACGAGAACCGCAATCCGGGCCTGACGCGCGAGCAGATCGAGGAGAACCTGCGCGCCTTCCTGGGCGTGGAGACCATCATCTGGCTGGGCGAGGGGCTGGAGGACGACCACACGGACGGACACGTGGACAACCTCTGCTGCTTCGCCGAGCCGGGCAAGGTGCTGCTGCACGCCTGCCACGACGAGAAGGACTACAACCACAAGGTCTATCTCGACGCCAAGGCGCGGCTGGAAGCGGCGCGTGACGCCCAGGGCCGTGAGCTGGAGATCGTCGAGCTGGAGCAGCCCAAGCGGCGCAAGGGCGACGACGGCCTGCGCCTCGGACTCTCCTACATCAACTTCTACCTGCCGACCGGCGGCGTGGTCATGCCCGCCTTCAGCGACGCGAAGGACGAACCGGCTTTCGAGACGCTGAAGGCCGTCTTCCCCGACCGCGAGGTGGTGCAGGTCGAGGTTTCCGACATCCTGCTCGGCGGCGGCGGCATCCACTGCATCACGCAGCAGGAACCAGCGGTGTGACCGGCGCGGCCGTCCAGCTCTATGGGGCGGCCTACAGCGTCTATGTCCGCGCGGTGCGCCTCGCGCTGGAGGAGAAGGACGTCGCCTACGACCTGATCCCCGTGGACATCTTCGCCGAAGGCGGCCCGCCGGCGGACTATGCCGCCCGGCAGCCCTTTCTCAAGATCCCGGCTTTAGAGCATGACGGCTTCCGGCTCTATGAGACCGGCGCGATCCTGCGCTATCTCGATGCCGCCTTTCCGGTTCCGCCGCTGGGCCCGGAGGGCCTTCGCGCGCGCGCCCGGCAGGATCAGATCATGGGCATACTCGATGCCTACGCCTACCGGACCTGGGTTTGGGATATCTACGTCGAGCGGGTCGCCAAACCCGCGGAGGGCGGCGCTGCCGATGAGGAGCGGATCGAAAGGGCGCTGCCAAAGGCCGCGCTTGCCCTGGACGCCATCGCCGACCTGATGACCGGCGACCCTTATTTCCTGGGGGAGCGGCCCTGTCTGGCCGACCTGCTGGCAGGCCCCATGATCGCCTATCTGCGGGAAGCGAAGGAGGGGACGGCCTTGATCGGGGAGCGCCCGCGCTGGGCGGCCTGGTGGCGGGCCTTGGCGCAGCGCCCGTCCTGGAAAGCGGTTTCCGCCTAGTCCTGATCTTCGGTGAAGTTCCAGATCTTGGCGTGGTCGGTCGCGCGCTGGGGCTGAATGACCCGCAGCCGCTCGGTGAAGCTGGGACTGCCGTCGGGCTGCGGCCCGGCCGGTTCGCGCTCGATGGCCAGCAGGGTGCCGATCTTGTGTTCGGCGAGAGAGGCGGCGTCCTCAGCCTCCTGGCGCGCCGCCGGCAAGGCCTCGACCAGGGAGGGCGCGCCGTAGCGCTCGACGAAGTGGCGGGCCAGACGTTCGATCACCTGATGAAATTCGGCCTCGTCGATCTCCGCCACCTCGACCAGGGAGGCGCGGCCCCAGGACTCGCTGCCCAGCCAGCCGGAGGCAAAGGCGATCTTCTCCTTGCCTTCCAACTGCGCGCCCTCCACCCCGAAGAAGGCGAAGGACCCGGTCAGCGCCCATTCGCCGGACTCCGCCGCCGGCGAGAAGATCTGCGCATCGGAGGCGTCGAGCCGGATGACCCTGGGAAAGCGCATGGGCTCTAGGCCACCTCCGCCGGCAGAGGCTTCCCGGCGAAGTGCGCATCCAGATTGTCGAGCGCCTTGAAGCCCATGGCGTCGCGCGTCTCCTCCGTCGCGCTGCCCATGTGCGGCAGCAGGAAACAGTTGGAGAGGTCGCGGTAGCCGGGATGGATCTTCGGCTCGCCCTCGAAGACATCGAGCCCGGCGGCGGCCAGTCTGCCGGACTTGAGCGCCGCGATCAGGGCCTCGTCATCCACCAGCGTGCCGCGCGCGGTGTTGATCACCACGGCGCGGTCGGGCAGTAGCGCGATGCGCTCGGCATTGAGGAAATGGTGGTTTTCCTTGGTCGCCGGGGCGTTGATCGAGAAGAAGTCGCTGACCGCCAGCAAGCCTTCCGGGGTCTCGTGGTAGGTGGCGCCCTCCTCAAGCTCGGCGGCAAGGCGCGAGCGGTTGTGGTAGTGCACCTCCATGTCGAAGCCGCGCGCCCGGCGGGCCACGGCCTGGCCGATGCGGCCCATGCCCAGGATGCCGATGCGCTTGCCGCTGACATGGACGCCCAGGGTATCGGTGGGACTCCAGCCGACCCAGCGGTCCTCGCGCACCATCCGTTCGCCCTCATAGGCGCGGCGCGCCGCCGCCAGCAGCAGCAGCAGCGTGATGTCCGCCGTGGCGTCGGTCAGCACGTCCGGCGTGTTGCCGACCTTGATCCCGCGCGCCTTGGCGGCCTCCAGGTCGATATGGTCGACGCCGACGGAGAAGGTGGAGAGGATCTCCACGCTTTCGGGCAGGCGCTGGATCACCTCCGCCGTCATCTTTTCAGTCGGGGAGCAGAAGATGGCACGGCAGCCTTCGCTCGCGGCGATGATGGCGTCGCCGGAAAGCAGCTGGTCATTCTCGTTCAGCTTCGCATCGTAGTCGCGCTGGGCGCGGGCCAGCACCGCGTCCGGGAAGCGGCGGGTCACGAGAATCCTGGGCTTTGCGGTTTGATCGGCGCTCATGCTCTTCTCTCTTGCCTCAATTCGGTTTTAGGCCAAGCGGCTTGTCGCGCGCTTGCCGCTTCCTTACCTTTCCTTGAGTATCTAGCGCAAGCTGCGGTCCCAACCAAAAGAAGACCGCGGCACAGTGGGATTTTTGAAAAAGCGAAGAGGGTTCCTGACCTTGCGTTCACTTCTAGCCGCCGTGGCGTTCTTGTCGCTCGCCGCCGTCCAACCGCTGGCGGCCGCTCCGATGCAGCCGCACAGCGCCACCTATGACTTCAAGCTGGTGCGGGCCTCCTCGGGCTCCGGGATCGCCGGGGCGTCAGGCGAGATGACCTACCGGATGGAAGACGCCTGCCGGGGCTGGAACGCCGAGCAGAAGGCGACCATCACGCTGACCTTCACGCAAGGGGTCGGCAGCTTCGATTTCGGCTGGTCGCTGGAATCCTGGGAGTCCAAGGACGGTCAGGACTACCGCTTCTTCCTGAAGCGCCTGACGGGCGGCGAGCGCGAAGAGTACTCGGGCTCCGCCAAGCTCAGCGACCAGACCGCCGAGGTCAGCGCGGACGGCGGGGAGGCGAGCGAGGTGTCGCTGCTGCAGGGAACGCTGTTCCCCATGGCCTTCACCGAGAAGGCCATCGCCAAGGCGGCGGCGGGGGAGGTGCTGCTGGGCGCGCCCCTCTATGACGGCGGCCCGCAGGACGAGCTCTACGAGGTCTCCATGATCCTCGGCAAGGAAATCCCCGCCGGTGAGGACCTGCCCGTCGACGCGCTCGCCGGACTGCGAAGCTGGGAGGCCCGCGCCGCCTTCTTCGAGCAGGGCAGCGAGCAGAGCGAACCCGATCAGGAACAGTCCTTCCGCCTCTATGAGAACGGCGTCATCGACCACCTGGTCCTCGACATGGGCGACTTCGCCATCGAAGGCTCCCTCAGCCACTACGAAGAACTCCCCGGCTGCGAATAGGGTCAGGCGCCGTCGCTTTTGAAGCCGCGGCCCTTGATCACGGCCTTCTCGCCCAGCTTGGCGCGCAGGCTGTCGAGGGCGTCCTCCAGCTTGGTCATGCGGGCGCGTTCGGGCTCCAGCAGGCTCGGCTGGTCGGCCTCTTCGATGCCCGTCAGGTCATGGGCGCCGATGCCGAGCAGGCGGAACTTGCGGCCGTCGCACTCGCGGGTCAGCAGCGCCAGACCCTCCCGGTAGATCACCTCGGCGAGCCGTGTCGGCCCTTCCAGGTGGCGGCTGCGCGTGATGGTGCGGAAGTCACCGGTCTTCAGCTTCAGGGTGACGCCCCGGCCCGCGAGCTCCTGATCCTTCAGGCGGCGGGCCACCTTCTCGGACAGCGCCCAGAGGGTCTTGCGCAGCGTCTCAAGATCGCTAATGTTTTCATTGAAGGTCGTTTCTGAAGAAATTGATTTTGTTTCAGAAGTTGGCTCAACAGTCCGGTCGTCCAGGCCGCGCGCAAAGCGGTAGAGCCGCCGTCCCATCGCGCCGTGGCGGGCGATCAACTCCTCCTCCTCGAAGCGCAGCAGGTGGCGCACCAGGGTGACGCCCTCCCGCTCCAGGCTGCGTTGCAGAGCCTTGCCGACACCCCAGATGATGCCGACCGGTTTCCCGGCCAGGAAGTCGCGGGTCTCCGCCTTGCCGATCACCGCGAAGCCGCGCGGCTTGTCCAGGTCGGAGGCGATCTTGGCCAGGAACTTGTTGTGCGACAGGCCGATGGAGGCGGTGACGCCGTGCTGCTCTTCGATGCGCTTGACCAGCAGGGCGAGCGTGCGCGCTGGCGGTCCGCCGTGGAGCTTCTCGGTGCCGCTCAGGTCCAGGAAGGCCTCGTCGATGGAGATCGGTTCGACCAGCGGCGTGACCGACAGCATCAGCTCCCGGATGGCGCGGCCGACGGTCTGGTACTTGGCCATGTTCGGCTTGATCACCACGGCGTCGGGACAGGCCTTCAGCGCCTTGAACATCGGCATGGCCGAGCGCACGCCGTAGATGCGCGCCACGTAGCAGGCCGCCGAGACCACACCGCGCCGCCCGCCGCCGACGATCACTGGCTTGTCGGCCAGCTCCGGATTGTCGCGCTTCTCCACCGAGGCGTAGAAGGCATCGCAGTCGATGTGGGCGATGGAGAGGCTGCGCAGCTCTTCATGGGCCACCAACCGGTGCCCCCGGCATTCCGGGCAGCGGGCCGGCTTCTGCGCAGCCTCGAGGAGCGCGCCGCAATCTCGGCAGAGCTGGGTCATGGAGGGCAGTCTAGCGGAAAAGCGCGCGGCTGCTTAAAGGGGTTTCACCAGGGCGTGGCGTTTCTTGCCCGCCGAGAGCGTGATGACGCCCGCGGGCGATAGATCGGCGCTGGAGACGCTCTGCGCCTCGTCCGCGATCTTCTCGTCGTTGAGCTTCGCGCCGCCACCCTTGATGAGGCGGCGCGCCTCTCCGTTGCTGCTGGCGAGCCCGGCCCGGCGGAAAAGTTCATAGGCGGGCAGGCCCGCGTCCAGTTCGCCCCTGGGCAGCTCGATGGAGGGCAGGTCGTCGGCCAGCGTTCCTTCTTCGAAGGTCTTCTGCGCGGTCGCCTCGGCGGCCCTGGCGGCCTCCTCCCCGCGGCAGAGCCGGGTCGCCTCGTTGGCGAGCACCTTCTTCGCCTCGTTGATCTCCGCCCCGCCCAGCGACTCGAGACGCCGGACTTCCTCCTCCGGCAGCTCGGTGAAGAGACGCAGGAAGCGGCCCACGTCGGCATCCTCCGTGTTGCGCCAGTATTGCCAGTAGTCGTAGGCGGAGAGCCTCTCCTCGTTCAGCCAGACCGCGCCCTGGGCGGTCTTGCCCATCTTGGCGCCGCTGGCCGTGGTCAGCAGCGGGTTGGTGAGGCCGAAGACAGGCGTGCCGTCGACGCGGCGCGTCAACTCCACGCCGTTGACGATGTTGCCCCACTGGTCGGAGCCGCCCATCTGCAAGCGGCAGTTCCGGCGCCGCGCAAGCTCCAGGAAGTCGTAGGCCTGGAGGATCATGTAGTTGAACTCCAGGAAGGAGAGGTTCTGCTCGCGGTCCAGGCGCAGCTTCACCGAATCGAAGGAGAGCATTCGGTTGACCGAGAAGTGGCGGCCGTAGTCGCGCAGGAACTCGATGTAGTTGAGGTCCTTCAGCCAGTCGTCGTTGTTCACCATGACGGCGTCCGACGGCCCGTCGCCAAAGGTCAGGAACTGCCGGAAGATCTTCTTGATGCCGGCGATGTTGGCTTCGATCCCGGCGTCGTCCAGCAGCTTGCGCGCCTCGTCCTTGCCGGAGGGGTCGCCGATCTTCGTCGTGCCGCCGCCCATCAGGACGATGGGCTTGTTTCCGGTCTGCTGGAACAGGCGCAGCAGCATGATCGGCAGCAGGGATCCCGCGTGCAGCGACTCCGCCGTTGCGTCGAAGCCGATGTAGGCGACCGCGGGTCCTTCCGAGAGTAGCGCGTCGAGCCCTTCGGGATCGGTGCACTGATGCAGGAAGCCGCGCCGCTCAACCTCGCGCAGGAACTCTGACTTGAACTCGCTCATTGGGTCTGCCGGTCGCTTTGCTGAAATTCGGGTGGCTGGTGCTATCGCCCCATGGGCCGGTCTGTTATCACAAAGCCGGAAGGCGCACAATTGAGCGTCGGGTTGTAGCTGGGAAGCTGTGGAGCGCCGCCTTGGCAGATCAAGAAGAACGCTGGGCCCTCGGTATGATGAGCGGCACCTCGCTGGACGGGCTCGACGCAGCCCTGATCCGCAGCGATGGAGAGAGACTGCTGGAGGCGGGGCCCTTCACCTCCGAGCCCTATGACGAAGCCTTCCGGGAGCGTTTGCGCGGCCTGCTGGGCGGCGCGCCCGAGGA
>JARRJC010000031.1 GCA_037379885.1 Limibacillus sp. | reverse complement strand
CGTCGATGAACCACTGCATCTCCGCTTCCTGCTCCTCGCGAGAAAGGACCGAATGTTCGATCTCCTCGTCGAGGAAGGCCGTTGCCGCCTCCATGTCGGCGAAGACGGGCGATCCGAGGATCGCTAGCGCCGCGCCGATCGCGGTACTGGTTGGTAGCGTTCTATACACTGAGTTTCCTCCCTTGGATTTTCAGTTTGTAGGTATCCGGACCGGAACGGCCCGAAAAGACGGGGCCGCGCCCGCTCAGACGAAGCGGAACACGGCAGCCGCGTAGAGAAGGCAGATCAGGACGGCCACGGGCTGCATCGTGCCCACGATCGCGATCCACGCAAGGTTTATGAAGGCGGAACCGAGAAGCGTGATGAACAGCCGGTCGCCACGCGTGGTCTCGATCCCCAGAACACCGCGGCGTGGCGTTTCCGGATAGCGAATGGCGAGAAACGTGAAGACGGTGAGCAGCGCCGCGATGGTAAAGAAGAACGCGGCCGTCGCGAGCGTCCATGCCATCCAGCCGCCGAAGAGCGATCCCGTCCAGCTAATCAAAGCGTCGTTAGATCCCGTCGCGGAAATGATCAGGAGGATAAACGCCACGGCGACATAGACGCCGAGTGTCGCGATGGCCGCGGTCCGGAACCGGCGGTGGAAGGCTTCGCTGCGTTCGGGTTGGTCGGACATGCCTCTCCTCCCTTACACGCGGCCCAGGGCGAAGCCCTTGGCGATGTAGTTGCGCACGAAGTAGATGACGATCGCGCCCGGCACGATGGTCAGCGACCCCGCCGCGGCGAGCAGCCCCAGTTCGTAGCCCGAGGTCGAGGCCGTGCGCGTCATGACGGCCGCGATGGGCTTTGCCTCCACCGAGGTGAGCGTCTTGGCCAGCAGCAGTTCGACCCAGGAGAACATGAAGCAGAAGAAGGCGGCCACGCCGATCCCCGCCGTGATGGTCGGCACGAAGATCTTGAAGAAGAAGCGCGGGAAGGAATAGCCGTCGACATAGGCCGTCTCATCCAGCTCCTTGGGCACGCCGGACATGAAGCCTTCCAGGATCCAGACCGCGAGCGGAATGTTGAAAAGACAGTGCGCCAGCGCCACCGCGATGTGGGTATCGAACAGGCCGACCGCGGAGTAGAGGTTGACGAAGGGCAGCGCGAAGACCGCCGGCGGCGCCATGCGGTTGGTCAGGAGCCAGAAGAAGAGGTGCTTGTCGCCCAGAAAGCGGTAGCGCGAGAAGGCGTAGGCCGCGGGCAACGCGGCCGAGACCGAGAGCAGCGTGTTGATCGAGACGTAGAGGATCGAGTTGATGTAGCCGCTGTACCAGGTCGAGTCCGTGAAGATGGTGATGTAGTTGTCGAGCGTGAATTCCTGCGGGAACAGCGTGAAGGAACCCAGGATCTCGTTGGTGGTCTTGAACGACATGCTCAAGAGCCAATAGATCGGCAGCATCAGGAAGAGGATGTACAGGGTCGGCGCAAGCCAGCTTAAGCGTTTCATCACTGTTCCTCGTTGCGCATCATCACGGAATAGAACACCCAACTCAGCAGCAGGATGATCAGGAAGTAGATCAGGGACATGGCCGCAGACGGACCCAGGTCGAACTGACCCAGCGACATCTTCACCAGATCGATCGAGAGATAGGTGGTGGAGTTACCGGGGCCGCCGCCGGTCAAGACGAAGGGCTCGGTGTAGATCATGAAGCTGTCCATGAAGCGCAGCAGCACCGCGATGGTCAGGACGCGCTTCATCTTGGGCAACTGGATGTAGCGGAAGACCGCCCAGCTTCCCGCACCGTCGATCTTGGCCGCCTGATAGTAGGCGTCGGGGATCGAGATCAGCCCGGCGTAGGCCAGCAGCACCACCAGCGAGGTCCAGTGCCAGACGTCCATCAGGACCACCGTCGCCCAGGCGGAGAGCGGCTGCTGGGTGTAGTTGTAGTCGAAGCCGATGGCGTTGAGGGTCCAGCCCAGAAGCCCGATGTCCGGGAGCGCGAAGATGTTCCAGATCGCGCCCACGACGTTCCAGGGAATCAGCAGCGGCAAGGCCATCAGCACGAGGCAGACCGAAACCCAGGGGCCGCTTCTCGGCATGGTCAGCGCGATGGCCACCCCCAGCGGAATCTCGATGGCGAGAATGATGCCGGTGAAGGCGAGCTGGCGCAGCAGCGCGTCGTGGAAGCGGTCGGAGTTCAGGATCTGCTCGTACCACTGCACCCCGGACCAGAAGAAGACGTTGTCGCCGAAGGATTCCTGCAGCGAGTAATTGACCACGGTCATCAGCGGCAGGATCGCGTTGAAGGCGACCAGCGCCACGACGGGCAGGACGAAGAGCCAGGCCCTGTTGTTGACTGTCTTCCTCATGCGCCTTCTCCCGCCTTGACCATCCAGCCGTCCGCGTAGACCCGCGTGTAGCCGGGGTTGAAGACCACCCGGGGCCGCCCGCTCGGCAGCGCCTTGCCCTCGGGCTGAAGCAGTTTGATCACCGCGCCCTCGCAGTGGGTCTCGACGATGGAATAGCGCCCGGCGTCGGCGACCTTGACCACCTCCACCGGGATACCCTCGCTGCTGTCTTCCTCGGCGAAGGTCACGAACTCGGGCCGCACGCCCAACTCCAGCTTCTTGGCGTCCTGCGGCGGCGCCACGGGCCGTTCGATCTCTATGGCGTGGCCCTTCAGCTTCGGCTTGCCGCCCTCCAGCGTGCAGGGCAGCACGTTCATGCCGGGCGAGCCGATGAAGTGCCCGACGAAGGTGTGCCCGGGCTTCTCGAACAGCTCGATCGGCGTGCCGAACTGCACCACCGCGCCCTCGTACATCACCACCACCTGATCGGCGAAGGTCAGCGCTTCGGTCTGGTCATGGGTCACGTAGATCATGGTCGCGCCGACCTGCTGATGCAGCTCCTTCAGCTTGGAGCGCAGGACCCACTTGAGGTGCGGGTCGATGACCGTCAGCGGCTCGTCGAACATGATCACGTTGACGTCCGAGCGCACCAGGCCGCGGCCCAGCGAAATCTTCTGCTTGCCGTCGGCGGTCAGGCCGGAGGCGCGGCGGTTGATGGTCTCTTCCAGGTCCAGCATGGCGGCGATCTCGCGCACCCGCTTGTCGACCTCACCGGCCGGCACGCCGCGGTTCTTCAACGGGAAGGCCAGGTTCTCGTAGACCGTCATGGTGTCGTAGATCACCGGGAACTGGAACACCTGGGCGATGTTGCGCTTGTCGGTCGGCAGGTCGGTCACGTCCTGATCGCCGAACAGGACCCTGCCCTGAGAGGGAGTGACCAGACCGGAGATGATGTTCAAAAGCGTGGTCTTGCCGCAGCCCGAGGGCCCCAGCAGCGCGTAGGCGCCGCCGTCGGCCCAGTCCATGTCCACATGCTTCAACGCCCAATCGTCTTCCGACGCCGGGGTCTTGGTGTAGCTGTGTCTCAGGTCTTTAAGCCGTATGTTCGCCATGATGCCCTGTAAAAGCCCTTACCCTGGTTCCGCCCCGCCCGGTCAGGCGATACGCCGTTCTTCCTGATCGAAGAACAGGCAGTTCTCAACGTCGATATAAAGCCGCGCGACCTCGCCCACCTTGAAGGGATGGATCCCGTGGGAGAGAGAGACCCAGGCCCCCTCTTCGACTTCGAAGTGGACCACGCTCTCCGATCCGCTGAGCTCGGCCACCTGGACGCGCCCCTCGATGGGCGCGGCGCGCTCGCTCTGCGGGCTCGGCGTCACGTGGTGCGGCCGCACGGCCACGGTGTAGCTGCCGTCCGGCAGGTCGGCGTAGCGGGGTCCCGCATCCCAGCTGACTTTCGGCGTCAGCACGAAACGCCCGTTCTCCTTGCGCACCGTCGCGGAATTGATGGGCGGGTCGGAAAACACCTGGGCGCTGCGCAGGCCGGCAGGCTTGCGGTAGGTCTCCAGCGTATCGCCGAACTGGGTCACCTTTCCCTGGTGCAGACAGGCGGTGTAGCCGCCGAGCAGCAGGGCCTCCGTCGGCTCCGTCGTTGCGTAGACGATGGTGCATTCGCGGTCGGAAAAGAGCTTCGGAAGCTCGTCGCGCAGCTCTTCGCGCAGCTTGTAGTCGAGGTTGGCGAGCGGCTCGTCCAACAACACCAGGTCGGCGTTCTTGACCAGGGCGCGGGCCAGGGCCGTGCGCTGCTGCTGTCCGCCGGAGAGCTGGCCGGGGCGGCGCTGCAACATCGGGGTCAGGCGCAGCAGTTCGGCGATCTTGCCGACGCGCTCCTTGATGTCGGCCTCGGCCAGGCGTGCGACACGCAGCGGCGAGGCGATGTTCTCGTAAACGGTCAGGTTCGGATAGTTGATGAACTGCTGGTAGACCATGGAGACGTTGCGCTTCTGCACCGCCATCCCGGTCACGTTCTTGCCGCCGAACCAGACTTCGCCCTCGGTCGGCTTTTCGAGCCCGGCCATGATCTGCATCAGCGTCGTCTTCCCCGCCAGGGTCGTGCCCAGCAGGATGTTGAAGGCGTTTTCCTTCAGCGTGAGGTCGGTGGGATAGATATGGGTTTCCCCGTCCACGCGCTTGACGACGTTTTTCAACTCAAGAGCCATCTGCCCGATACCTGCCTTGTTCCAGGGCGTCCGTTGGATCGTTGCCGAGTGATAGAGCGGGACCTTGCACAAAGCCCCCTCCAAGCACCCCTCTATGGAGCAAGAGGGGCGCAGGCTTGGGAGGACCCGACCTGCGCCCCTTTTCGCCCGTCCTAACGGACGAAGCAGCTCCTAGTTGGCCTTAGTTGGCCTGCCAGCGGGCGACGAGTTCGTCGTAGGGGATGGTCTCACCCTGCGGCTTCTCGTTCGCGAGCTTGGCCTTCGGACCGTTCTCCATGCTGAACCACTCGTCCGCGGACTTGGGCTCGTTCAGACGCGGTCCACAGCCACCGTAGGTGCCGGCCTGCTCATCGGCCTGCTGCATGCGGCCCATGACCTGGTCCATCTGTTCGGCCAGACGGTCCATGGCTTCCTGCGGGGTGAAGGCGCCGGAGTTCACGTCACCGATGTTCTGCCACCAGAGCTGAGCCAGCTTGGGGTAGTCGGGGACGTTCACGCCCGTCGGGGTCCAGAGCACCCGGTCCGGGGAGCGGTAGAACTCCACCAGGCCGCCCAGCTTCGGGGCGCGCTCGGTGAAGGACTCATGCCGGATATCCGAATCGCGGATGATGGTGAGGCCGACATGGCTCTTCTTCAGGGACACGGTCTTGGAGACGGTGAACTGAGCATAGAGCCAGGCAGCCTTGGCGCGGTCCGTCGGCGTGGACTTGAACAGCGTCCAGGAACCGGCGTCCTGATAGCCGAGCTTCTGGCCTTCCACCCAGTAGGGGCCGTGCGGAGAGGGAGCCATGCGCCACAGCGGGTTGCCATCGGCGTCCACGGTGTTGTTGCCCTCGCTCTGCGGGGCCACCATGGTCGCGGTGAAGGCGGTGTACCAGAAGATCTGCTGGGCCACGTTGCCCTGGGCCAGAGCCGGCAGCGACTGATAGAAGTCGTAGTCGGCAGCGCCCGGAGGGGCGTACTTGCGCAGCCACTCGTCCCACTTGCGGATGGCATAGACGGCAGCCGGACCGTTGGTGCCGCCGCCGCGGGTCACCGAGGCGCCAGCGGGGTTGCAGGAGCCCTCTTCCATGCGGATGCCCCACTCGTCGATGGGACGGCCGTTCGGAAGGCCGGTGGAGCCGGCGCCGGCCATGGAAAGCCAGGCGTCGGTCATGCGCCAGCCGAGGTCGGGAGCGCGCTTGCCGTAGTCCATGTGGCCATAGACGCGAACACCGTCGATCTCCTTCACGTGGACGGAGAAGAACTCGGCGATATCCTCATAGGCCGACCAGTTGACCGGAACACCCAGGTCGTAACCGTAGATCTCCTTGAACTGGGCCTGCAGGTCCTCGCGCTGGAACCAGTCGTAGCGGAACCAGTAGAGGTTCGCGAACTGCTGGTCGGGAAGCTGATAGAGCTTTCCGTCGGGGCCGGTGGTGAAGGACTTGCCGATGAAATCGTCGACGTCCAGGGTCGGCAGCGTGACGTCTGAGCCCTCGCCCTCCATCCAGTCGGTCAGGTTGACCGCCAGCTGCAGGCGCGAGTGCGTGCCGATGAGATCGGAATCGTTGATGTAGGCGTCGTAGAGGTTGCGGCCGGTCTGCATCTGCGTCTGGACCGCCTGCACCACCTCGCCCTCGCCGAGCAGCTGGTGGTTCACCTTGATGCCCGTGATCTCTTCAAAGGCCTTGGTGAGCACCTTCGACTCATACTCGTGAGTCGGGATGGTCTCGGACAGAACGTTGATCTCCATGCCGGCGAACGGCTCGGCGGCCTTGATGAACCATTCCATCTCAGCCATCTGCTCGTCCTTGGAGAGCGTCGAGGGCTGGAATTCGTCGTTGATCCAGGTTTCGGCTTCGGCCATGCCAGCTTTGGCCTGGCCGGAAAAGCCTATGACGGCAGCGGTCGCCACCGTCAGCATAAACTTCCACTTCATGAGAATCGCCTCCCTATTAGCGTTTATTGCTGCTTGAATCGAAACGAACCTAAAACGAAAGTCAATCGAAAATTTGTGAAACGGCTCTTCGCAGGTGCGTAATATAATTACTCTCACCGCCGTATTCATAACCCGAACAGATACAAAGCACCGATTTCTAAAGCAGGAAAATTTCTGACCCACTTTCGCTTGCAAAGACAGCCTTCAGATCGGGTTCGTCTATTATATCACATTGTTTATAAAGTTTTTTTGCAAGAAAGCCGCTCTCCGCGCCGAGTCATCCGGTTTCATACGAAGATTTTTCCCTTTCGGGCGCTCTCGGAAACTCGCTAAACTTCCTTCGTTTCGAGATCAGGAGTTCCCTTATCCCCATGTCCGAGCCTCTTTCGCACCGCCAGCTGCAGATCCTGGAACGCGCTCGCCTTGAAGGCCGCGTCCGGGTCGAGGGTCTGGCGGCGCACTTCGAGGTTACGCCGCAAACCATCCGCAAGGATCTGAACGAACTCTGCGATCGCGGGGTGCTGCAGCGCCTGCACGGCGGCGCCATGCTGGCTTCCGGCGTGGAGAACCTGGGCTATGACGCGCGCCAGATCCTGGCGCAGGAGGAAAAGCAGGCGATCGGACGGCGCTGCGCGGAGCTGATCCCCAACGACTGCTCCCTCTTCATCAACATCGGCACCACGACCGAGGCGGTCTCCAAGGCTTTAGGAAAGCATGAGGGGCTGCTGGTCATTACAAATAATATCAATGTAGCCAATAGCTTACGGATGAACCAGGAAATCCAGGTGATCATCGCAGGCGGGATTGTCCGTTCGCGAGACGGCGGCATTGTCGGCGAGGCGGCGGTCGACCTGATCCGACAGTTCAAGGTCGATTACGCGGTCATCGGGACCTCCGCGATCGACGAGGAAGGCACGCTCTACGACTTCGACTACCGCGAGGTCCGGGTCACTCAGGCGATCATCGAGAACGCGCGGGAAGTGATCCTGGTCGCCGATTCCATGAAGTTCGAGCGCAGCGCGCCCGTGAAGATCGGCCACATCTCCCAAACCGACCAGTTCATCACCGACAAACTGCCGGGTGACGCCATCCGCAGGCTCTGCAACGAAAGCGATGTGGAGGTAATCGAGGTGGCCACCGATCCAGGCGCCAAGGGACTCCGCGAGACCGCCTGAGGAATCCTGTATCGAGGCGGGGCGACGCGAAAACCGAAACCTTCATCATTTCGCTACTTTCGTTTTTCTTCGTTTTCATGCTACGGTTCGGCCTTTCCCGGCTATCGGGGGCGGATTGGCCCTGCGCAAAGTCCTTTTGCGACCTCCGTCCCTCCAGAGCGAGGCCATAGGAGGTAGAGAGCGGCGTTATGGCCGAGGAGACCTACGACATCGCGATCATCGGCGGCGGCGTGAACGGCTGTGGGATAGCCCGCGATGCGGCGGGCCGAGGCCTTTCGGTCTTCCTTTGCGAGAAGGACGATCTGGCGAGCGCCACCTCTTCGGCCTCGACCAAGCTGGTTCACGGCGGCCTGCGCTATCTGGAACACTATGAGTTCCGGCTCGTGCGCGAAGCCTTGATCGAGCGCGAGACGCTGCTCCGCATGGCGCCGCATATCATCTGGCCGCTGCGTTTCGTGCTGCCCCACCACAAGGGGCTGCGTCCGGCCTGGCTGATACGCCTCGGGCTGTTTCTCTACGATCACCTGGGCGGCCGCAAGATCCTGCCGCCCACCCGTTCGCTCGATCTGAAGAGGGATCCCGCGGGCGCGCCGCTCAAGGACGACTATGTCAAAGCCTTCGAGTATTCCGACTGCTGGGTGGAGGATTCCCGGCTCGTGGTGCTGAATGCCCGCGACGCCGCGGACCGGGGCGCGGTCGTGCGCACCCGCACCCATTGCAGCCGCGCCGAACGTCAGGGCTCGCAGTGGCTGCTGACCCTTGAGGACGAACGCGGCGAGACCCGCGAGATCAAGGCGCGCAGCCTGATCAACGCGACCGGCCCCTGGGTCTCCAGCTTCCTGACCGAAAGCCTGCGCATGAACGCCGCCGACAGGGTGCGCATGGTCAAGGGCAGCCACATCATCCTGCGCCGCCTCTTCGATCACGACCGCTGCTACATCTTCCAGAACAGCGACGGGCGGATCGTCTTCGCGATCCCCTACGAGCAGGACTTCACGCTGATCGGCACCACCGACGAGGACTTCGAGGGCGACCCCGCAAAGGCCGAAATCTCGGAGCGGGAGACCGACTACCTCATCACGGCGCTCTCCGATTACCTGGCGACGCCGATCCGGCGGGAAGACATCGTGGCCAGCTATTCCGGCGTGCGCCCGCTCTATGACGATGGCGCGAGCGCAGCGCAGGAAGCGACACGCGACTACGTCTTGAAGCTTGAGGGCGCTGAGGGCGAGGCCCCGCTGCTCAACGTCTTCGGCGGCAAGATCACGACCTACCGCAGGCTCGCGGAAGCCGCGCTGGAGAAGCTGGGCAGCCGCCTGAGCGGCATGAAAGACCCTTGGACCGAAGGCGCCGCGCTGCCCGGCGGCGACTTCCCCTGGGACGGGGCGGAAGCCCTCACCGACCGCCTGGCCGCCGCGCATCCCTACCTGGAACGCAGGCACCTGCGCAGACTGGTCCGCGCCTACGGCACCCGCGCCGAGCGCATCCTGGAGGGCGCCGACAGCATCAAGGCGCTCGGCCGCCACTTCGGTGCCGACCTCTATGAGCGCGAGCTTGCCTACCTGATCGATCAGGAGTGGGCCCGGCGCGCCCGGGACGTGGTCTGGCGGCGCAGCAAGCTGGCGCTGCGCTTGAGCCGGGAGGAGATCACGGCGCTCGACGCCTGGATGGCCGAACAGGGCGTGCCGCGCTACGCTGCGGCGGCTTGAAGGAAACGCAAACGAGACGAAAAAGCAGCGCCGCCGGGAGGTAGACCGCCAATGTCCCGCTACATCATCGCCATCGACCAGGGCACGACCTCGTCCAGGGCCATGCTCTTCGACGCCGGGTACCGCGTCGTCTCCGTCGCCCAACAGGAGTTCGATCAGCACTTCCCGCAATCGGGCTGGGTCGAGCACGAGGCCGAGGACCTATGGCGCACGACGCTGGAGACCTGCCGTGACGCCATGGAGAACGCCGGCGCCAAGGCCGGGGACGTGGCGGCCATTGGGATCACCAACCAGCGCGAGACCACCGTCATCTGGGACCGCGAGACCGGAGAGGCGATTCATCGCGCGATCGTCTGGCAGGACCGCCGCACCGCGTCGCTCTGTCAGGACTTGAAGGCGAAGGGCTGGGAGGCGGAAGTGACCGCCAAGACCGGCCTGCTGCTCGATCCCTACTTCTCGGGCACCAAGGTCGCCTGGCTTCTGGACAAGGTCGAGGGCGCGCGGGAGAAGGCCGAGGCCGGAAAGCTCGCCTTCGGCACGGTGGACAGCTTCCTGCTCTGGCGCCTCACCGGCGGAAAGGTGCATGCGACCGACGCCACCAACGCCTCGCGCACGTTGCTGTTCGATATCCACAAGGGGGACTGGGACGACGACCTCCTGGAGATGCTGCGCGTGCCGCGCTCGCTGCTGCCCGAAGTGCGGGACAGCGCCAGCGACTTCGGCATGACCGAGCCCTCGCTCTTCGGCAAGGCCATCCCGGTCGCCGGGATCGCTGGCGATCAACAGGCGGCCACGGTCGGTCAGGCCTGCTTTTCGCCCGGCATGATGAAGTCGACCTACGGCACCGGCTGCTTTGCGCTCCTCAATACCGGAGAGCAGAGCGTGGTCTCGCGCAACCGCATGCTGACCACCATCGCCTATCAGTTGGACGGCAAGCGCACCTATGCGCTGGAAGGGGCGATCTTCGTGGCCGGCGCCGCCGTTCAGTGGCTGCGCGACGGGCTGGGCGTGATCGGCTCCGCGGGCGAGACGGCGGCCCTCGCCGAGGCCGCGGACGAACACCAGGCGGTCTATCTTGTGCCGGCCTTCACCGGGCTCGGCGCGCCGCACTGGGATGCCGAGGCGCGCGGCGCGCTCTTCGGCCTCACGCGCAAGACCGGGCCCGCCGAACTGGCCCGCGCGGCGCTGGAAGCGGTCTGCTACCAGACGCGCGACCTGCTGGAGGCCATGCAGGGCGACTGGAGCGACGCGCGCGGTCAGAAGACCATCCTCAGGGTCGATGGCGGCATGGTCGCCAGCGACTGGACCATGCAGTTCCTGGCCGACATCCTGGATGCGCCGGTTGACCGGCCCCAGGTCATGGAGACCACGGCCCTGGGCGCCGCCTACCTGGCCGGACGGCAGGTCGGCTTCTATGGCGATCTCGACGACTTCGCGAAGAGCTGGAACCTGGAGCGCCGCTTCGAACCCGCAATGGCCGACGACAAACGCGCCGCCAAGTATGCCGGCTGGAAGGACGCCGTGCGGCGGGTCCAGTCCAACTACCGGCCCGGCGACCCGAAGAACTAGGCCCTTCCCTCTTCAACCTGACTGTTGTCCGGCCGCGTTCAGGCGCGGAGCCCAAGGCTATGAGACTCTTATATGTCAGCTTGACATATGTTTAGCCAATATATATTGAACTTGAATATTCTTAACCGGGAGACCCCCTCATGGACACCCGATGCCTCTGTCTGGCCGCGCTTTCCCATGGCGAGGCCAGTGGCTACGAAATCAAGAAGATGCTGGAAGAGCCGCCGCTGAGCGCCATCCAGGAGGCGAGCTTCGGCGCAATCTACCCCGCGCTGAACCGGCTCGCCGAGGAAGGGCTGGTGGTCTGCCGCGCCCAGCAGCAGGAAAAGCGCCCTGACAAGAAGGTCTACGCACTGACCGAGGAAGGCGTGGAAGCGCTGGTGACGCAGCTTGAGGGCGACCTTGAGATGGACCGCTTCCGCTCTGACTTCCTGTTCATGGTCATGCATTCGCACATGGTCGACCCGCGCCGCCTCGCCCGCGCGCTGGAGGCCAAACTGAGCTTCTATGAAACCAAGATAGAGACCATGTCGCAGTGCGACCTGTCGGAATCGACCGAAGGACGGCGTTTCGTCCATGGCTTCGGCCTCGCGCTCTACCGCGCGGCGGCCGAGTACCTCCGTGCGAACGGCGATGCCCTTCTGGAGGAGCATAAGAAACACCGCGCAGCGGCCGAATAGGGGGAACCCCAGCGGAGCTCGCTGCGTAGAACGAGTGAGAGAGATCGGGAAGAGCTGGCGAAGATGAACCGTTCGATAGTCATAGCAGTGCTGATCGCCGCAGGCGCCGCCCTTTGGGTCGGCTCCGGCGCGCTTAGCGAATCAAACGAGCCCGAGGTCAAGAAGGCCCCGGCCGATATCAGCGACCTTGGCGAGCGCCAGCAGGTGCGCGTGCTTGAGCTGAAGGCCGAGCCTTATCTGCGCAGTCTGGTGCTGCGTGGCTCGACCGAGGCCGACCGCAAGGTGGAACTGCGCAGCGAAGCCGCCGGGCGGATCATCGAGCTGCCCTACGACAAGGGCGCGCGGCTGGAAAAGGACGATGTGATCCTCACCATCGCCCCCCAGCAGTACCCGGCCCAACTGCGGGAGGCCGAGGCCCTGCGTGAACAGCGCCGCATCGAGGTCGAAGCGGCCCGCAAGCTGGCCGACAAGGGCTATCGTTCCCAGACTGAGCTGGCCGCCTCCGAAGCCGCCCTTCAGGCCGCAGACGCCGCGGTCGAGCGGGCGCAGGTGGCAATCGACAACCTGACGATCCGCGCGCCCTTCGCGGGCAAGCTGGAGACGCGAAGCGTGGAGTTGGGCGACTATCTGGATGTCGGCGACGTCATCGGCCTGCTGGTCGACCTGAATCCGATCCGCGTCGTGGGCTTCGCCAACGAGCAGCAGATCGACGAACTGGAACTGGGCACGCCCGGAAAGGTACGCCTGCTGAACGGAACCTGGCTTGAAGGCGAGTTAAGCTACATCTCCGCCGCCGCCGAGAGCGGTACGCGCACCTTCCGGGTCGAGCTGTCGGTCGACAACAGCGATGAGCGCATTCCCGACGGCATTACCGCCGAGATGCAACTGCCGCGCAGCGAGATCATGGCTCACCGCCTCTCGCCCGCGTTTCTGACGCTGGCCGACAACGGCCAGATCGGTGTACGCGCCGTGGTCGAAGGCTCGAAGGTGGAGTTCTTCGCGCTGGAGATCGTGGGCGAGTCCCGCGAAGCGGTGTGGGTGACGGGCCTGCCCGAAGTGGCGCGCGTCATCGTCGTCGGGCAGGAGTTCGTGCGCGAGGGCGATCTCGTCGAGCCCTTCGACGCCCAATCTCTGGAGCCGGTCTTCGTTCCGGCAGAGAACTCCTAAGAGACAGAGAAAGAAAAGCCAGCCGCCGGGGCCGCCCCGGCGAGCCAAGCGGGGTCCTGATCCATGAAAGCCTTGATCGAAGCCTGCCTCAGCCATAAGCGCACGGTCCTGACCTCGCTGCTGCTATTGCTGGTCGCGGGCGCCTATGCCTATTCGACCATACCCAAGGAGGACTCGCCGGACGTCAACATCCCGATCCTCTACGTGAACGTCGTTCACGACGGCATCTCCCCCGAGGACTCCGAACGCCTGCTGATCAAGCCGCTGGAAACCGAGCTGCGCGGCATCGAAGGCGTGAAGGAGATGCGCTCCACCGCGCACCTGGGCGGCGCCAACATCGTGCTTGAGTTCGAGGCGGGCTTCGACGCTGACCAGGCCATGCTGGATGTGCGCGAGAAGGTTGATCTCGCAAAACCAGACCTGCCCTCGGAAGCCGAGGAGCCCATCGTGGAGGAGGTGAACCTGAGCCTCTTCCCCGTGCTGACCGTGACGCTTTCCGGACAGGTGCCGGAGCGCACGCTGCTGCGTCTGGCGAAGGACCTTCAGGACAAGATCGAAGGCATCCCGCCCGTGCTGAGCGCCACGCTCAACGGCGACCGGGAAGAGCTCTTGGAGATCGTGGTCGATCCGCTGGTGCTGGAGAGCTACCAGCTCGACCCAGAAGCGATCATCAACTACGTCAACCGCTCCAACCTGCTGGTCGCCGCCGGCGAACTGGACAGCGGCGCCGGCCGCTTCCCGGTCAAGGTGCCGGGGCTCTTCGAGAACGTGAAGGACATCCTCGACCTGCCCATCAAGGTCGACGGCGACCGCGTGGTGAAGTTCACCGACGTCGCCGACCTTCGCCGCACCTTCAAGGACCCGGAGACCTACGTGCGCGTCAATGGCCAGCCGGCCCTGGCGCTGGAGGTGCGCAAGCGCACCGGCGAGAACATCATCGACACCATCGATCAGGTGCGCAGTCTCGTCGAGGAGGAACGCCAGAACTGGCCCCCTGCCGTCCAGGTGAACTACAGCCAGGACAAGTCCAGTGACATCTCGACCATGCTGACGGACCTTCAGAACAACGTGCTGAGCGCGATCCTGCTGGTCATGGTGGTCATCGTGGCCGCCATGGGCCTGCGTACCGCGGGACTCGTCGGCGTCGCCATCCCGGGATCCTTCCTGACCGGCATCCTGGTGATCTACGCCATGGGCCTGACGGTGAACGTGGTCGTTCTTTTCAGCCTGATCCTGTCGGTCGGCATGCTGGTCGACGGCGCCGTGGTCGTGACCGAGTACGCGGACCGCAAGATGAACGAGGGGCTGCCGCGCGGCCAAGCCTACGGGCTAGCGGCCAAGCGCATGTCCTGGCCGATCATCGCGGCGACCGCCACCACGCTCGTCGCCTTCCTGCCGCTGGTTTTCTGGCCCGGCACGGTCGGCGAGTTCATGAAGTACCTGCCGATCACGCTGCTGGCGGTTCTGACCGCCTCGCTCGCCATGGCGCTGCTCTTCGTGCCGACCCTGGGCGCGGTGATCGGCAAGGCGAGCCACAGCACCGGCCCCTCCCTCGCCCCCGGCGAGACGGGCGCGGACGAGTTGAAGCGCCTCTCGGGCGTGACCGGCCGGTACGTGCGTATCCTCAGTGCTGCTCTGAAGCATCCAGGCAAGGTGCTGATCGCCGCCGTGATGCTGTTGGTCGCAGCGCAGTACGCCTATGCCGTCTTCGGAAAGGGCATCGAGTTCTTCCCGGAAGTCGAGCCCAACAACACCTCCCTCCAGATCAGGGCGCAGGGCAACTACTCCATCGACGAGCGCGACGCCCTGGTGCGGCAGGTGGAGAACAACATCCTCGCCATGCAGCGCGAGGAAGGCGAGTTCCACACCATCTACGCCTATTCGCAAGCCAACTCGGGCCAGCAGCGCGACGAGGCCGAAGACATCATCGGCGTGATCCAGCTTGAGTTCGTGGACTGGTTCATGCGCCGCCCCGCCGACGAGATCATCGGAGAGATCCGCGAGCGCAGCGCCAACCTGACCGGCATTCTGATCGAGGCGCGCAAGGAAGAGGCCGGGCCGCCGGTCGGCAAGCCGATCCAGATCGAGGTGGGTTCCTCCAACCCCGCGCTGATTGCCTCGGTGGCCGACAGCATCGGCGGAAAGCTGAAGCAGACCGATGGGCTGATCGATATCGAGGACGGCGGCGCCATCCCCGGCATCGAATGGAACCTGACCATCGACCGCGCCCAGGCGGCGAAGTTCGATGCCGATATCAGCCTGATCGGATCCTACGTCCGCATGGTGACCAACGGCTTGAAGCTGGACGGCTACCGGCCCGACGATACCGAGGAGGAGATCGACATCGTGGTGCGCCTGACGCGCGACGAACGCACCATCGCCTTCCTCGATCAATTGCGCATCCAGACCAATCAGGGCCCGGTGCCGATCAGCAATTTCATGACCCGCTCGGCCCAGCCCAAGGTCAACATGCTGCACCGCGTGGACGGCCGCCGCACGGTCACGCTGAAGGCGGACGTGGCGCCCGGCCTGCTGGTCAACGACAAGGTCACGGAACTGCGCGAATGGATGACCGGCCAGACCTTCGATCCCCGCGTCTCCGTGGAGTTCAAGGGTGAGGACGAAGAGCAGCAGGAGGCGCAGGCCTTCCTGGTCAAGGCCTTCGGGGTCGCGCTCTTCCTGATGGCGATCATCCTGGTGACCCAGTTCAACTCCTTCTACAGCGCCTTCCTGATACTGACGGCCGTGGTCATGTCGACCATCGGCGTGATGCTGGGCCTGCTCGCCATCGGCGAGCCCTTCGGCATCATCATGTCGGGCATCGGGGTGATCGCGCTGGCCGGCATCGTGGTCAACAACAACATCGTGCTGATCGACACCTACGACCGCCTGAAGCTGGAAAGCGAGAACCACATGGAGGCGATCCTGCTGACCGGCGCGCAGCGCCTGCGCCCGGTGCTGCTCACCTCCGTCACGACGATCCTGGGCCTGATGCCGATGGTGCTGCGCACCAACATCGACTTCATCGCCCGCGACGTGCAGGTCGGGGCGCCTTCGACCCAATGGTGGACGCAGCTTGCGACAGCGGTCGCCTTCGGCCTCGCCTTCGCCACCGTGCTGACCTTGATCGTCACGCCCTCCGCGCTGATGCTGCGCGCCAACCTGCAGGATTGGCGGGCGCGCCGCCGGGCCCTGAAGGAGGCGCGCAAGGCCGCCAGGAACGCAGGGGACGAACAGCCCGAAGAAGCCGACGACCTGCCCGCTGCGGCTCAGTAAGCCAGAGATTTACTGCGTAACGGTGCTGTCTTCGGGCAGGATGAAGATCTGACCCGGATAGATCAGGTCGGGATCGCGGATCTGCTGCTTGTTGGCCTGATAGATCAGGGTGTAGCGGATTCCGCGGCCATAGGTGCGGCGGGCGATGCGCCAGAGGCTGTTGCCCGGCTCGACCTTCACCTCTCCGCTGGCCGCCATCTCGCTGTCTCCGGGAGCGCGGTAGAACTGCGTTTCCACCCGCGCGATCACCTTGCCGTCCTGACCGATTTGATCGACTCGCAAACGATGGGCGCCTGAAGGTACCGGGTCGGCCGGAATCGCGTTCCAGCGCCCGGCGGCGTCGGCGAGGGTGTCGGCCAGGCCTTCATCGTCCAGATAGACGAAGAGGCGCGCGTTGGGCGGCGCCTTCCCGGCGATGATCAGATTTCCGTCGGCGTCATAGTCGATGATCTCCAGCGCCAGATCGCCCGAACTGATGCCCAGACCCTCCGGCGACTGCATGACCCGCGCCGGAGCGCCCGGCTGGTCGGAGAGCAGGACGGTCATGACGCCGCCGGCCCCGTCCTGGCCGCCACCTTCGTCAGGCCCGCCATCCGCCTCGGCCACGGCGCGCCGTTCCGGCACCACGACCAGCACGCTCTGTTCGGAGACCAGCCAGCCGCCATCCGGCCCGAGACGGCTTCGAAGCCGCAATTCGTAATCGCCGGGCGACAGGGGCTCATCCGGAAGCGCCACGAACTCGCCACGGCCGTCGGCCTCAACGGCGGTGCCGGGCAGCGGTCTGTCCGCGCCGGTCAGCACCTCCACCTCCGCGCCCGGCGTGGCGCGCCCGGCGATCAGGGTGGAGCCGTCCTTTTCCACCCGAACGATATCGAAGGTCGGCATGATCAAGGTCAGCGCGTCTCCCTGCTCTTGGCCGGCGGGGTCGGTGGCGGCGGGTGCCTCTGCCGCGCCCGCTGCGCCCAGCTCGACCTCACCGCCGGAGGTGGCGACGCTGTCGCGTTCCTGGGAAGGTTGACTGTCCTCGAGTGCCTCGGTCTGGGGCGCTTCTGTCTGGGGCGCTTCTGTCTGGGGCGCCTCTGCCTGGTGCGTGTTCGTTTGGGGCGTGTCCGCTTGGGGGGAGTCTGCCTGCTGCGTCGGCGCAGCGGCCTCTTCTGTGGATTGCCCGGCGGACGCCGGGTCATCCGAAGCGGGCGCCTCGGCTTCGATCTGGCCGCCGCCCGCGGCGGGATCGCTGAGCGGTTGGGGTTCCGGGTTCTGCAGATAGAGCAGCACGGCGACGAGCGCGAGGCCGAGCCCCACAATCAGCAAGAGTCGAATGTTTTTCACTGCAAGAACGCGCCCCCAGATCCCGCTTTAAGAACCCGCTTTCTTTGGTTTCGGCAGTATTTGCCGTTAAAGCAACCTACTCCCATCCTCCCGCGCCGCGCAATGGCGTGAGGCTTTTACGCCTTTTCCACTCCGCCTCCCGCGGAGCGGAAAGGCCGTCATCAAGAGGACACTTGACCTTCCGGTGCGGCGGGGCGACCAATTAGGCGACGTTCCCCCATTGCAGAGGATATCCAACAGCCCCATGACCGGCTTTTCCAGCATCTGTCTTTACGGCGGCGCATCGGACGCTGTGCCAGGAACCCATCTGGACGCCGCAAGGCGCCTGGGCCGGCTCTGCGCGGAGCGCGGGCTCTCCGTCATCTTCGGCGGCGGGCGGGTCGGCATGATGGGCGCCGTGGCCGATGGCGCACTGGAGGCCGGAGGCGAGGTCATCGGCATCATCCCCAAGCACTTGGAGGACGTCGAGGTGGGACACCAGGGCGTGACCCGCCTGGAGGTCGTGGACTCCATGCATGTGCGCAAGATGCGCATGTTCGACCTTTCCGACGCCTTCTGCTCCCTGCCCGGCGGTCTCGGCACGCTGGATGAAACCTTCGAGATCATGACCTGGCGGCAGCTCGGGCTTCACGACAAACCGGTCTTCGCCCTGGATCTGGAGGGTTACTGGGCACCCTTGAAGAGCCTTCTGGATCATCAGGCCAACACCGGTTACGTGCGCCCGCAGCACCGCGATATTCTTCAGTTCGTCCCGGATGCCGACGCCCTCATGCAGGCCCTGGACGACGCCAAGCCCGGCGCGCTGAAAGGCGACAAGGAACGCTTCTGAACGACCGGCTGCCGGACGGCCGCTCAAGCGCCTCCGGCGCACGATGTTGCACTGCACGGAAAGCCTGTTATCTTGCGCGGCGACGCATTCCCGCAAGCGCGGCCGGCACGCGGTTCCAGCAGTCCCGGTCACGCCCGAGGCATCGCCCTGAACGGCACGGCAAGAACGGAGGCTCCCGCCCATGGCCAAGATCCAGGTTAAGAACCCCATCGTCGAACTCGACGGCGACGAGATGACCCGCATCATCTGGAAGATGATTCGCGAGCGTCTGATCCTCCCCTACCTCGATGTCGACCTGAAGTACTACGACCTCTCCGTCGAGAAGCGCGACGAGACCGACGACCAGATCACCGTCGATTCCGCCGAGGCGATCAAGAAGTACGGCGTGGGCGTCAAGTGCGCGACCATCACGCCGGACGAGGGCCGGGTCGAGGAGTTCGGCCTGAAGAAGATGTGGCGCTCGCCGAACGGAACGATCCGCAACATCCTGGGCGGCACGGTGTTCCGCCAGCCGATCATCTGCGAGAACGTGCCGCGGCTCGTGCCCGGCTGGACGCAGCCCATCGTGATCGGCCGCCATGCCTTCGGCGACCAGTACCGGGCCACCGATTTCAAGGTGCCGAGCGCGGGCAAGCTGACCATGACCTTCCAGCCCGCCGACGGCGGCGAGGCGCAGACCTACGATGTCTTCGACTTCCCCGAGGCCGGCGTCGCCATGGGCATGTACAACCTGGATGAGTCGATCCGCGGCTTTGCGCGGGCCTGCATGAACTACGGCCTGATGCTCGGCTGGCCGGTCTATCTCTCGACCAAGAACACGATCCTCAAGGTCTACGACGGCCGCTTCAAGGACATCTTAAGTTCGCGGCAAAGAAGCTCACCTACGAGCACCGCCTGATCGACGACATGGTGGCGGCGGCCCTGAAGTGGTCCGGCGGCTTTGTCTGGGCCTGCAAGAACTACGACGGCGACGTGCAGTCCGATACGGTCGCCCAGGGCTTCGGTTCGCTGGGTCTCATGACCTCCGTGCTCATGACTCCGGACGGCAAGACGATCGAGGCCGAGGCCGCCCACGGCACGGTCACGCGCCACTACCGCCTGCACCAGCAGGGCAAGGACACCTCGACCAACCCGATCGCCTCGATCTTCGCCTGGACCCGCGGTCTCTACTACCGCGGCACCTTCGACGACACGCCCGATGTGGTGCGCTTCGCCAAGGCGCTTGAGGAGGTCTGCATCAAGACCGTCGAGGACGGCGACATGACCAAGGACCTGGCGCTTTTGGTGGGGCCGGATCAGCCCTGGCTGACCACCAACGAGTTCTTCACCAAGATCGACGAGAACCTGCAAAAGCACATGGCTGACTGGAAGTAGGCCGCGATCTGGTCCAGATTATCGGGGGCCGGAGGAAGAAACGCCTCCGGCCCCCCTTATTCTTGAGGAGGAGCCCCCGAGGCTTCCCCCGCGGTCAGGACCGCGCCCGAAAGACAGAAAGACCGGAGCGACCGATGAAACGACTGATACTCAGCCTCATGATTGTGATTGGAGGACTTATGGCCGGCGAGACCACGGCGCAAGCCCAGAGCGACCCCGAAAACACCCTGGTAATGGAACTGAAGGACGGCGAGGTCCTGATCGAGCTGTTCCCCGACAAGGCACCGCAGCACGTCGCGCGCGTTAAGGAACTGGCCCGCAAGGGCTTCTATGACGGCCTCGTCTTCCACCGGGTGATGGACGGCTTCATGGCCCAGACCGGCGACCCCGACGGCACCGGGCGCGGCGGCTCGGGCATCAACATCTCCGCCGAGTTCAACGACGTGCCCTTCACCCGCGGCACCCTCGGCATGGCCCGCGCCCAGCACCCGGACAGCGCCGACAGCCAGTTCTTCATCACCTTCGCCGAGGCCGGCTGGCTGAACGGCCAGTACACCGCCTTCGGGCGCGTGATCGACGGCATGGAGCACGTGGACGCGATCAAGAAGGCCCCGGCCGGCCGCCAGTCCGGCATGGTCGACGACCCCGACAAGATGATCTCCCTGAAGGTGCTGGCCGACTGGAACCAAACTGGTAGCTCACCCCGCCAGCGTGGCCTCGATCGCGTCGATGGCTGCCTGGGCCTTGTCGCCATCGGGGCCGCCGGCCAGGGCCATGTCGGGGCGGCCGCCGCCGCCCTTGCCGCCGAGCGCTTCCGACCCCACGCGGACCAGGTCGACCGCCGATATCTTGCCGGCCAGGTCGTCGGTGACGCCGACCACGAGGGAGGCCTTGCCCTCGTTCACGGCGACCAGGACGACCACGCCCGAGCCGACCTTCTGCTTCAGCGCGTCCGCCGTGGGCTTCAGGTCCTTGGGCGGCGTACCCTCCAGGACCCGCGCAACGAACTTTACGCCGCCGACCTCCTTGGCCTCGGCCCCGCTCTCGCCGCCGCCGCCGGTCGCCAGCTTGCGCCGCGCATCGGCCAGTTCGCGCTCCAGCTTCTTGCGCTCCTCCAGTAGGGAGGCGACGCGCTGGGGCACTTCACCCGGCGCCACCTTCAGCGCCGAGGCGGCCTCGCTCAACAGCTCTTCCTGCTGTTCGACGTAGGCCAAGGCGCCGGGGCCAGTCATGGCCTCGATCCGGCGCACGCCCGCAGCCAGCGCTTCCTCTCGGATGATCTTGAAGAAGCCGATATCGCCCATGCGGCGCACGTGGGTGCCCCCGCAGAGCTCGGTGGAATAGGCCTTGCCGCCCTTCTCCGCATCCTCGCCGCCCATGGAGACGACCCGGACTTCCTCGCCGTACTTCTCGCCGAAGAGCGCCAGCGCGCCCTCCTCGATGGCCTCGTCCGGGGTCATGTAGCGGGTCGCCACCTCGGCGTTCTTGACCACCCGCTTGTTGACCAGCTCTTCGACCGCCTGGATGTCCTCCCGGCTCATGGGACGCGGGTGGCTGATGTCGAAGCGCAAGCGGTCCGGCGCCACCAGCGAGCCCTTCTGGGTGACGTGGTCGCCCAGGCGGCGGCGCAGGGCCTCGTGCAGCAGGTGGGTGGCCGAGTGGTTCGCGCGCAGGCGCGCGCGCCGCTCCCCGTCCACGCGCAGCTCCACCACGTCGCCCACCTTGAGGTTGCCCTTGTTCAGCTTGCCGATGTGGACGTGCAGCTCGCCCAGCTTCTTCTGCGTATCGCTCACGGCGAACTCCGCGCCCTCGTCGCTGAAGAGGATGCCGGCATCGCCCATCTGGCCACCGGACTCGCCATAGAAGGGCGTCTGGTTGGTGAGGATCATGCCCTCCTGCCCTTCCTCCAGGCTCTCCACCTCCTTGCCGTCGCGCAGGATCGCGGTCACCTTGCCTTCGGCCTCCTCGGTGGCGTAGCCGAGGAACTCGGTCGCGCCCAGCTTATCCTGCAGGCCGAACCAGACCGCGTCTGTCGCCGCCTCGCCGGAGCCGGACCAGGCCTTCCGGGCAGCGGCGCGCTGCGCCTCCATGGAGCTCTTGAAGCCCGCCTCGTCCACCTTGCGGCCCTGGCCGCGCAGGATGTCCTGGGTGAGGTCGAGCGGGAAACCAAAGGTGTCGTAGAGCTTGAAGGCCACCTCACCGGCCAGGGTCTCGCCCTCGCCCAGGCGGTCGGTCTCCTCTTCCAGCAGCTTCAGGCCACGGCCGAGCGTTTCCTTGAAGCGGGTCTCTTCCAGCTTCAGGGTCTCGGAAATCAGGGCCTCCGCGCGCTTCAACTCGGGATAGTGACCGCCCATCTGGCCGACCAGCGCGGGCACCAGACGGTGCATCAGCGGCTCCTGACAGCCGAGAATGTGGGCGTGGCGCATGGCCCGGCGCATGATCCGGCGCAGCACGTAGCCGCGCCCGTCCTTGGCGGGCAGCACGCCGTCGGCGATCAGGAAGGAAGAAGCCCGCAGGTGGTCGGCGATGACCCGGTGGCTGACCGCATGCTCGCCGTCCGCCGGCTGGTTCGAGCCCTCGGCGGAGGCTTCGATCAACGCGCGCATCAGGTCGATGTCGTAGTTGTCGTGCTTGCCCTGCAGCACGGCGGCGATCCGCTCCAGCCCCATGCCGGTGTCGATGGAGGGCTTGGGCAGGTCGAGCCGCTTGCCGGGCTCGATCTGCTCGTACTGCATGAAGACCAGGTTCCAGATTTCGATGAAGCGGTCGCCGTCCTCGTCCGGGCTGCCTGGAGGGCCGCCGGGGATCTCCGGCCCGTGATCGAAGAAGATCTCAGAGCAGGGCCCGCAGGGGCCGGTATCGCCCATCTGCCAGAAGTTATCGGATGTCGGGATGCGGATGATCCGGTCTTCCGGCAATCCGGCGATCTTGCCCCAGAGATCGAAGGCCTCATCGTCCTCGGCATAGACGGTCGCCAAGAGCCTTTCCTTGGGCAGCCCGAAGTCCTTGGTGATCAGGTTCCAGGCGAGCTCGATGGCCTCGTCCTTGAAATAATCGCCAAAGGAGAAGTTCCCCAGCATCTCGAAGAAAGTGTGGTGGCGCGCGGTGTAGCCGACGTTCTCCAGGTCATTGTGCTTGCCGCCCGCGCGCACGCACTTCTGAGAGGTGGCGGCGCGCTTGTAGGGGCGCTGCTCGGCGCCGGTGAACACATTCTTGAACTGCACCATGCCCGCGTTGGTGAAGAGCAGCGTGGGATCGTTGCGCGGCACCAGCGGCGAGGAGTCGACCTCCTCGTGCCCGTTGCGCACGAAGTAGCTGAGGAAATGGCTGCGGATGTCGTTGGTGCTTTGCATGCTGCGAAACTTATGCCTCAGGTGACGTCCCCTCAAGGGACCTGCGCCCAATCGCCGTCAAAAATACTTCACCGCGCGGTGAAGACGGCGGGGCGCGGCTTTTCTAGCCTTGGCCCGCGGCCCTGTCCAGCGGGCACAGCGCAGCCTACTGGGCGGCCAACCAGTCCGGCGGACAGCCCGCTGCAAGAATCGCCACTGGAAATACCGCGGCTCAGGCGTTAAGACTGGCCGCGAGCATCGAAGTCTCCCGCGATAGTAGCGGGGACGGCACAAGACGCAACGAGGCAGAAACCCCCGTGTTTGCTACGACATCGAAATTGAAGATCAAGGCTGCGGCGCTGTTCGCCGCCGCCATCATGGCGCTGGCCCCGCAGGTCAGCATGGCGGCGCCGGGCATGGAGTTGAACGGCAAGACCTTCAACGACTGGACCATGCGCTGCAACGAGGCCACCAACCCGGACACCCAGGCGCAGGTCGTGATCTGCCGCGCCGTGCAGCAGGTCAAGAACCAGGAAGGTCAGGCGGTCATCGCCGTGGAGGTGGGGATCAACCCGCAGAACGGCGACGTCTTCGGCGGCATCATCGCCCCGCTGGGCGTCATTCTGACCGCCGGCATCTCCGTCGACGTGGACGGCAACGCCATGGGCGCGATCCCCTACGTCCAGTGCACTCAGCAAGGATGCGCCGGGCGCTTCGTGCTGTCGGCCGAGCAGTTCGCCTCCTGGAAGGCCGGCGCGCGCGCCAACATCAAGGTGGTGCGCGGCGACGGCCAGCCGGTGACCCTGCCGCTGTCGCTCTCCGGCTTCACCGCCGCCACGGACGCGCTGCGCTAAGCGCCAAGCCGCCGCCAGAGCAAGCAAAAGGCGCCGCCTTCTCTCTCGGGAAGGCGGCGCCTTATTTGTTGGACTAGGAACGAAGAGGAACCTGACGAACCTTAGTCTTCCGCGCCCGCGGCCGCGTCGCCCTCGTCGTCTTCCGAAGGAGGCGCTTCCGGTCCTTCGAGCATGGCCGAGGCGACGACACCGGCATTCTCCCGGATCCGGTTCTCGATGGAGCGCGCCATATCGGGGTTTTCCCTCAAGAACTGCTTGGCGTTCTCGCGACCCTGACCGATGCGCTGTCCGTCACAGGAGAACCAGGCGCCGGACTTCTCCACGATGCCCGCCTGCACGCCGAGATCGACCAGTTCGCCGGTCTTGGAGACGCCCTCGCCGTACATGATGTCGAACTCGACGGTCCTGAAAGGCGGCGCCACCTTGTTCTTGACCACTTTGACGCGGGTCTGGTTTCCGACCACGTCGCCCTTGTCCTTGATGGAGCCGATACGCCGGATATCCAGACGCACGGAGGAATAGAACTTGAGCGCGTTGCCGCCGGTCGTGGTCTCCGGGCTGCCGAACATCACGCCGATCTTCATGCGGATCTGGTTGATGAAAACCACCAGCGTGTTGGAACGGGCGATGGAGGAAGTCAACTTGCGCAGGGCCTGACTCATCAGGCGCGCCTGAAGACCGGGGAGCTGGTCGCCCATCTCGCCTTCAAGCTCCGCCCGGGGCACCAGGGCCGCCACCGAGTCCACCACCAGCACGTCGATCGCGCCGGAGCGCACCAGCGTATCGGCGATCTCGAGAGCCTGCTCCCCCGCGTCGGGCTGGGAGATCAGCAGGTCGTCGATGTTCACGCCCAGCTTGCCGGCGTAGGAGGGATCGAGCGCATGCTCGGCGTCGATGAAGGCGCAGGTGCCGCCGGCCTTCTGCGCTTCCGCGACGACGTGAAGGGCGAGCGTGGTCTTGCCCGAACTTTCCGGCCCGTAGATTTCCACGACCCTGCCGCGCGGCAGTCCGCCGATGCCCAGAGCGATGTCCAGGCTGAGCGACCCGGTCGAGACCGACTCGATCTCCACCGCGTCGCGCTGACCAAGGCGCATGACCGACCCTTTTCCGAAGGCGCGGTCGATCTGCGACAGCGCAGCTTCCAGGGCTTTTTCCTTATTCACGGCTCCTCCTTCAACGAGGCTCAAGCTGGTTTTCATGGGTCGAGGTCTCCTTATCCCATAAGGCCGTTACGCTTCGCAATCTCGACGCAATGTGCCCGGTTTGTTCTCATTTCGCAAGCAAAAACGCGAATGGAAGGAGAACATCAAGGGGCCTGGGAAGGCGTTCCGGTCTTCGTCGAGGAGGATTTCCTCCACCCCTGCTCCAGCCTTTGCCCGGCAATCCAGGGGTTTGCGCCGAGTCGCCCTGCCTTCCGGAAGATCGCCAATCCGAGCTGCGCGTTTGTAGCCCCATGGAGAGGGAGGCCCGGTCTTGGCGGTCGCCATCGCCCGCGGCCCGCTGTTCCGGGCGCAGCGGTTCCGGGCGCAGCCGTTCCGGGCGCGGGAAGAACCTGGGTCTTGAGCCGTTCGTCTGGAAACCGGCGGGCCGTCGTCGAGCGTCGGTCAGGCGGCTTCCATGTGTCCGCGCACGAAGCTCAGGAACTCGTTGGTGTTGAAGGGCTTGGGCAGGAAGCCCACCGCACCGCTCTTCACCAGGTCGAACGCCTGACGGTCGTCGCAGTAGCCCGAGATCAAAAGCGCGCGGAGCCTGGGGTGGAGAAGCCGCACCCGCTGGATCAGGCTGGCGCCGTCGAGCACCGGCATCGAGAGATCCGTGATCAGAAGATCGAAGCGGCTCGGCGACTTGGCGAAAACCTGCCAGGCCTCCTCACCGGTCGCGCAGGCCGTCACTTCGTAGCCGTTCTTGCGCAAGGTCAGGGCCACGATGCGCCGGACCGAGGCGTCGTCCTCGGCCAGGAGAACGCGGGTCGGTCGCACCGCGAGATCGGCATCGACCTCGCCCACTCCATTCGCATCGCCCGCCAGCTTCTCGTCGCCCGAGGGCAGCGGTGGCTCCGAGGTGACGGGCGTGGTCAGGAGGGCCTCGTCGCTGACCGAGGTGAGCCGTCGCAGGATCGAGGCGGCCCGCTGCGCCTCGCCCCGGATCGTGGCGATTTCGGCATGGGCGCTGGGCGTTCCCTCGAACCGCTGCCGCAGCGCCTCTGCGTTGCCGAGGATCGAGGTGATCAGGTTGTTGAAGTCATGCGAAATGTCGTTGGCGAGCCGGGTCAGGGCATCCCCCTTGTCCCGGGCCATGTTCGGGGCCGCCTCCTTGGCCGCCTTGGCGTCTTCTTGAGTGCAGTCGACAGCTCCGCGATCCTGGGAGACGGGATTGGCGGTCAGCTGGTTCTGGCTGCGGTCGTCTTTCGGAGCCTGCTCGGCGCCGGATTCCTGGGAGAGGTCTGGTCTCTTCGTCATCGTCTGGGTTCCCTGTAAGTCGAAGGTGGGACGACGCTTACGAGAATCGCAGCCAAAGATTGAAGTCTGGTAAATGCCTCGAGCGGGCAAACTCTTTTAATGAAAAAGTTCGCGCCGCCCTCCGGTTGGAAGGCGGCGCGGAAAAGTGCGCAGCATTTGAATGCGAGATCAGTCGTCGCGCTGCGTGCGCTCCATGCGCTCATGGCGCTCCTGCGCTTCGATCGAGAGCGTTGCGATCGGCCGGGCCTCTAGACGGCGCAGGCTGATCGGCTCGTCGGTTTCCTCGCAGTAGCCGTAGGTGCCATCCTCGATCCGCTGCAACGCCATGTCGATCTTGGCGATCAACTTACGCTCCCGGTCGCGGGTGCGCAGCTCTAGCGAGCGATCGGTCTCCAGGGAGGCGCGATCGGCGATGTCGGGTTCCGCCAGGCTTTCCGACTGAAGGTGTTGAAGAGTTTCAGAGGACTCCCGCAGCAGTTCCTCCCGCCAAGCCAGAAGCTTGCCGCGGAAGTACTCCCGCATCTTGGGGTTCATGAACTCCTCCTTCTCCGTCGGACGGTAGTTAGAACGGGTCTTCACAGAGGACATTGCGATTCCCTAGCTCCAGAGAAGGCCAATAACGAAGTCGCGGCGGAGTATATGCAAAACGCTTCGAAGCTCAAGCACTCTGATTGCCGGTTAATCACTTGTTAAGCAATTGGCAATAATCATTAGGGAGATGAGGGTGCAGGCTGGCGCAGTCTGCCTTTTCCGCGACTCGTAACGCGTGTGGATTGCTTCGAGTTTGAATCGAAAAAAGCGCAATATCCCTCTGTTAAAAAAAGACTTTTAATTCGATAAGATACATTTTAATATATTAACCAATCTGAAGAGTTGGGGGCGAGAGCGACGATGAGAGTACTTCTGGTAGAGGACGATTCCGCCACGGCGCGCAGCATCGAGATGATGCTCCGCTCCGAAGGTTACGTCTGCGATTCAACCGATCTCGGCGAGGACGGCTTCGAAATCGCCAAGATCTACGACTACGACGTCATCATTCTGGACCTGATGCTGCCCGATATGGACGGCTATGACGTCCTGCGGCGGTTGCGCGACGCGAAGGTCGGCACACCAATTCTGGTCCTGTCGGGGCTTTCCGGCCTGGACGAGAAGGTCAAGTGCCTGGGCTTCGGGGCCGACGACTACCTGACCAAACCCTTCCACAAGCTGGAACTGGTGGCCCGGCTTCAGGCCATAGTCCGCCGCACGCGCGGGCATTCCGACGCCGTCATCCGGACCGGCCGGCTCGAGGTCAATCTTGAGAACAAGATGGCCGAGGTCGAGGGCAAGCCGGTCAAGCTGACCGGCAAGGAATACGCCATCCTCGAACTGCTCTCCCTGCGCAAGGGCTCGACCCTGACCAAGGAGAACTTCCTGAACCACCTCTATGGCGGCATGGACGAGCCGGATCTGAAGATCATCGACGTCTTCGTCTGCAAGCTGCGCAAGAAGCTGTCCGAGGCGACCGGCGGCGATACCTACATCGAGACCGTCTGGGGCCGCGGCTATCGTCTGCGCGACCCGGATCCCGCCGGCGAGACCCTCGAGGAGGGCGAAGCCGAGACGCAAGCCGAGACCAAGAAAGCGGTCAACGCCTAAGACACGGCTGAAACCGGCCTATCCAAGTTCTAGAAGCGACCCCGACGACAAGGGCGGCTCCAGCGGAAAGCGGAGCCGCCCTTTTCGCTGGCCCGGATTTTCGCTGGCCCGGAATTTCGCTGGCCCGGACTTTTACCGACGCGCACTTGCGATTCGTTCTCATTAGGCGCAAAGTCGCGCCTCCAAATCGGATCGAACCATAAGGGCTTCCAAAGGCTTGGCCAGCATCGACGAGACTCCTTCCCTCCCCGCCTCCGGTAGTGGCGGAGGTTTCTCCTCCCGCGGACGGGGCGCCCGCTGGCTGTCCTTTTCGGCGATCCTGATCGCCGCGCTCTTCCTGATTCCCACGCTGTCGGTTCTTCTCACCGTCTTTCAGCCCGGCAGCGGCACCTGGGGCCATCTCGCGGACACGGTCCTGCCGACCTATATCGCCAATACCCTCTGGCTGGCGCTGGGGGTCGGCGCCGGGGTTCTGCTGATGGGCGTCTCCTCGGCCTGGCTGGTGACCATGTGCCGCTTTCCCGGCCGCCCGATCTTCGAGTGGGCCATGGTCCTGCCGCTGGCGGTGCCCGCCTACGTCATGGCCTATACCTACACCGACTTCCTGCAGTATTCCGGCCCGCTGCAGAGCATGATCCGGGACCTCACCGGCTGGTCTGCGCAAGACTACTGGTTTCCGAACATCCGCTCCTTGAGCGGCGCGGTCATGCTGCTCTCCCTGGTGCTCTATCCTTACGTCTACATCATGGCGCGCAGCGCCTTCATGGAGCAGTCGATCTGCGCGCTGGAGGTCAGCCGCACGCTGGGCTGCACGGCCTGGAGCAGCTTTTTCAGGGTCGCCCTGCCGCTGGCCCGGCCCTCTCTGGTCGCGGGCCTGTCGCTGGCGCTGATGGAGACCCTGGCGGATTTCGGCACGGTCTCCTATTTCGGGGTTCAGACCTTCACCACGGGGATCGTGCGCGCCTGGTTCTCCATGGGCGATCGCATCGCCGCCGCGCAGCTCTCGGCAGCGCTGTTGGGCTTCGTCTTCCTATTGCTGATCGCCGAGCGCTATTCGCGCGGCGCGCGGCGCTATCATCAGGCGACCCAGCGCTATCAGGCGTTGACCCCCTACCGCTTGAGAGGATGGCGCGCCACCGGGGCGATCCTGGCCTGCGGGCTGCCGCTCCTCCTCGGATTCATCCTTCCGGCGGCTGTGCTGATCAAGATGACCGTCGAGGCGGGCGACCAGCAGTTCGGCGGCCGCTTCTTCGAGCTTGCGGGGAACTCTTTCCTGCTGGCCGGGATCACGGCGGTTCTGGCGGTGCTGCTGGCGGTCGTGATCGCCTACGCCTTGAGGCTGGCGCCGCTGGGCGTCACGCGCCTGGCGGCGCGGCTCGCGGCCATGGGCTACGCCATTCCCGGCACGGTGATCGCGGTCGGCGTGCTGATCCCCTTCGCGCGTTTCGACAACTGGCTGGACGGTCTGATGCGCGACAGCTTCGGGGTCTCCACCGGCCTGCTTCTCACCGGCACCATGGCGGCCTTGGTCTTCGCCTACCTGGTGCGTTTCCTGGCGGTCTCCCTCAACGCTGTCGAATCCAGCCTCACCAAGGTGCGGGCCAGCATGGACGATGCCGCGCGCAGTCTGGGACGCGGCCCCTTCGGCGCCCTGCGCGAGGTGCACCTGCCGATCATCCGCACCGGTCTTCTGAGCGCGGGGCTGGTCGTCTTTGTGGACGTCATGAAGGAGCTTCCGGCAACGCTGGTGATGCGCCCCTTCAACCTCGACACCCTGGCGGTCCAGGCCTACAACCTCGCCGCCGACGAGCGCCTTACCGAGGCCTCCACCTCCGCCCTGGCGATCGTCGTGGTCGGCATCCTTCCCGTCATCCTGCTCAGCCGCGCCATCGCCCGGTCGCGGCCCGGTCACGGCGGCAGCCGGGGCTAGCCTCCCCCCTTTTACGCAAACCCCAAGAAAAAACCCCGCGGAGGGGCAAAGGCCATCCGCGGGGCGAGTGTTTCGGATCCAGGTGAGGAAGGGAGAATCCGAAATCTCTGATGATTGCTGGCCGGCGGTTCGTTACTTCCAGCCAGCGCGGTCGAAGATCATCTGGGCCTTCGGCTGGTTCTCGCCATAGACCGAGACGTTGACGGGATCGATCTTGAAGTCGCCCAGCGACTGGACGGTTTCGTTCGCCTCCACGCTTTCGACCGCCGGAAACTCGTTGTTGCCGTCCGCGAAGTAGTGCTGCGCGGCGTCGCTCGCGAGGTATTCCAGGAAGGCAACGGCGTTCTCTGGGTGCGGAGCGTGAGCCGCCACGCCGGCGCCCGAGATGTTCACGTGCACGCCACGGTCCTGCTGGTTGGGCAGCACCACGCCCAGCTTCTCGGCCACCGCGCGGTCTTCGGCGTCGTCGGAGCGCAGAAGGCGGAAGTAGTAGTAGCTGTTGGCGACGGCCACGCCGCATTCCCCGGCGGCCACCGCGCGGAGCTGATCGGTATCGCCGCCCTGGGGTTCGCGCGCCATGTTCGCAACGACGCCCTCGGCCCAGTCCTGGGCCGCCGCCTCGCCGTTGGCCTCAATGATCGAGCCCATCAGCGAGAGGTTATAGATGTTGGAGGAGGAGCGGATGCAGACCTGCCCCTTCCACTGGGGCGCCGCGAGGTCCTCGTAGCGCTCCAGGCCCGAGGGATCGACATTCTCCTTGTTGTAGAAGATCAGCCGCGCGCGGGTCGAAAAGCCGAACCAATCGCCGTCGGGATGGCGCAGGTTCGCGGGGATGCGCTGGTTCAAGACCTCGGACTCGACCGGCTGAAACAGCCCTGCCTCCTCCGCGCGCCAGAGCCGTCCGGCGTCCACGGTGATCAGGATGTCGGCGGGGCTGTTCCGCCCTTCGCTCTTCAGGCGCTCGATGAGCGCATCATCCTTGCCCTCGATCCGGTTGATCTCGATGCCGGTGGCTTCGGTGAAGCCTTCGTAGAGCTGCTCGTCCGTCTGGTAGTGGCGCGCGCTATAGATGTTCAGCACCTTCTCCTGCGCCTCGGCGGCGCCGGAGAAGAGCGTCAGGCCGGCCACCGCCGCAGCCGCTAGGGACAGGGGGGTGAAGGCAAGGAATTTGCCGCGAGCGTCGAACATGATTGGAAGGACTCCTTTCCCGGTGTCTTTCAGGACTCTGCCGCCGTCCCGGCGGCAGAAGGTTGCTTGAGCTTTGCCGCCATCCCGGCGGCAGAGAGGGTCTTGACTGGTCTCACCCGCCATGTGCGAATGAGACTGATTATCACTTGCGAGCTAAGAGGTAAGGCTTCCCGAGCCGGGCGTCAACAGCTTTCGTTCAGCAAAGGCTGATTTTCAGAGATCTAGGGAGTTCCCTTGGCAAGCCTGGGGGCTGGCGCCCTATCAGGTGGCAACCGAGAAGATCACGCAGTTGTCCTGACTGTCGTCGACGCCGAGTTCCGCGCCCAGGGAGACCGAGAGGACGCGGGTGAAGACGCCCTGGATGTTCCGCGTGTTGAGCGCGCTGTCCGGCAAGTCGCGCTTAAGTCCCTCGGCGGTTTCCTCGCGCAGCCGCGCGCCCTCGCCCATGGCAAGGATCGCGATTTCATGCCCGCCCGCCCCGGTGGCCACGATCTGGACCGATAGCGACCCGCCCCGCGGCAGGGACTCATCCGCCACCAGCAACAGGTTCAAAAGCAGCTTGGTCAGGGGCGCGTCTATCGGGTCGTTGTAGCTCTCATCGGACCAGGAGATCTGAACGGCGCCCTCGGAGAAGAACTCCTCGACCTGGCGCTTCACGTCGGAGCCGCCCGGTCCGGCCCGCGCCGCGGCCGTCCCGTAGGCGAGACGGAAGTATTGCAGGGTGCGCGCCGCCGAGCGCCCGCTGTCGATGGCCAACTGACGGGCTTCATCGAAAATATCGGAACTGGGGTCGGAGAGCATGTCCAACCCGTTGTTGCAGGCGCCGACGGGATTCACCAGATCGTGGCAAATCCGGGCGCTCAGAAGCTCAGCCAACCGCACCCTGGGACCCTTTGACTTGTCGCAATGCCAAAGCCCCCTGTCGCGTGCGAGCATGTTTGCATGGCCGACGTTACCTATAGACTAACATCACGAAAAGGCCGGAGAGAGAGGTTTGCCGAAAAGTGGAGCTGGTACCGGGAACCATTGTCCGCCACCCCCAGCAACCGGACTGGGGATTGGGGCAGGTCCAATCGGCCATCGGCGACCGCATCACGGTGAACTTCGAGAACGCCGGGAAGGTGCTGATCGACCGCCGCCGCATAGAGTTGGAGGTGGTGGATGCCGAAGACTATTAACGGGATGAGAAGAGATTAAAGCCATGCCCATGGACGACGCCATCAGCGCACGCGGCATCGACCGCAGCATTCCCCCCGGTTCCGGGCGCCGCTTTCAACCAGGCTTTCCGAAGGGCCGCCAGTTGGAGGAGGCCGCCGAGGCCGAGGTGACGAAGCTGCTGGAGGGCGAACAGCCCCTGCGGCGCGACCGGCTGATCGAATACCTCCACCTGATCCAGGACGCCGTCGGCCATCTGCCGGCGGGCCATCTGCAGGCGCTGTCCCAGGCTCTCTCCATCCCCATGGCCGAGGTCTACGAGGTCGCCTCCTTCTACGCCCACTTCGATATCGTGCTGGACGGCGAGACGCCGCCGCCCGCCGTCACGGTCCGCGTCTGCGATTCCATCACCTGCGAGATGATGGGCTCGGAGAAGCTGCTGGCCGAACTGCCCGAGCGTCTGGGCGCCGATGTGCGGGTGCTCCGCGCCCCCTGCATGGGCCGCTGCCACTGCGCGCCCGCCGCCGAGGTCGGGCACAACCATGTCGATTCCGCCACTGTCGAGAGCATCGCCGAGACGATCGCCGGGCAGCACTTCCACCCCGAGATCCCGGCCTACAAGGACCTCGACGCCTATGTCGCGGAGGGCGGCTACCAGTTGCTGCGCGCCTGCCTGTCGGGCGAGCGCGACGCCGAGGAGGTCATCAAGACCCTTTCGGACTCCAACCTGCGCGGCCTGGGCGGCGCGGGCTTCCCGGCCGGGCGCAAGTGGGGCATCGTCCGCCAGCAGCCCGGACCGCGCCTCCTGACCGTCAACGGCGACGAGGGCGAGCCCGGCACCTTCAAGGACCGCCACTATCTGGAGCGCGACCCGCACCGCTTCCTGGAGGGCACGCTGATCGCCGCCTGGGCGGTCGGCTGCGAGGCGGGCTACGTCTACATGCGCGACGAGTACCCCGCCGTCCTGGAGATTCTGCGCCGGGAGATGGCGCGCCTCGCCGAGGAGGGCCTGACCGCCCACTGCCCGCTGGAACTGCGGCGCGGCGCCGGGGCCTACATCTGCGGCGAGGAGTCGGCGATGCTCGAGTCCATCGAGGGCAAGCGCGGCCTGCCCCGCCACCGCCCGCCCTACATCGCCCAGGTCGGCCTCTTCGGCCGTCCGACCCTGAACCACAACGTCGAGACGCTGCACTGGGTGCGCGACATCCTGGAGAACGGCGCCTCCTGGTTCGCCGACGAGGGGATGAACGGCCGCAAGGGCCTGCGTTCCTTCTCGGTTTCGGGCCGCGTCAAGGAGCCGGGCGTGAAGCTGGCCCCCGCCGGCATCACCATGAAACAGCTGATCGAGGACTACTGCGGCGGCATGGAAGAAGGCCACAGCTTCAAGGCCTACCTCCCCGGCGGCGCATCGGGCGGCATCCTGCCCGCCTCCCTGGGCGACGTGCCGCTCGACTTCGACACGCTTCAGGAACACGGCTGCTTCATCGGCTCCGCAGCCATCGTGGTGCTCTCGGACAAGGACTCGATCCGCGCCGCCGTCCTGAACCTCATGCGCTTCTTCGAGGACGAGTCCTGCGGTCAGTGCACCCCCTGCCGCGTCGGCACGGAAAAGGCCGTCGCGCTGCTGAAAGAGGCCGAATGGGACCAGCCCCTGCTTCAGGAGCTGTCGAAGCTGATGATCGACGCCTCCATCTGCGGCCTCGGGCAGGCCGCGCCCAACCCCCTGCTCTGCGCTCTCAAATACTTCCCAGAGGAGCTCTGATCACCCATGGCCGAGACCAAGATCACTTTCGAGCTGAATGGCGAGACAGTCGAAGCTGCCGCGGGCGAGACCATCTGGCAGGTCGCCCAGCGCCAGGGCGTGGAGATCCCGCACCTCTGCTACCAGCCGGAACCCGGCTACCGGGCGGACGGCAACTGCCGCGCCTGCATGGTGGAGATCGAGGGCGAGCGGGTGCTCGCCGCCTCCTGCATCCGCGAGCCCGCCGAGGGCATGAAGGTCAAGACCGCCAGTGAGCGCGCCAAGAAGGCCCGCGACATGGTGTTCGAGCTGCTGGTCGCCGACCAGCCCAAGCGGGAGGTCGCGCACGACCCGGAGTCCAAGTTCTGGCACTGGGCCGCCGACATGGGCGTGACCGAAAGCCGCTTTCCGAAGGCCGAAGGATCCGTGATCGACAACAGCCACCCGGCCATGGCCGTCAATCTCGACGCCTGCATCCACTGCAATCTCTGTGTCAGGGCCTGCCGCGAAGTGCAGGTCAACGACGTGATCGGCATGGCCTACCGCGGCTCCAAGGCGCAGATCATCTTCGACTTCGATTCCGCCATGGGCGAGTCGACCTGCGTGGCCTGCGGCGAGTGCGTGCAGGCCTGCCCCACGGGCGCGCTGATGGAAGCCAACCTTCTCGACGAGACCGGCAAGCGCAGCGTCTATTCCGACAAGACCGTGGACAGCCTCTGCCCCTATTGCGGCGTCGGCTGCCAGACCACCGTCCACGTGAAGGACGACAAGGTCGTCCAGGTCGACGGGCGTAACGGCCCGGCGAACGAGAACCGGCTCTGCGTCAAGGGCCGCTTCGGCTTCGACTACATCCACAACCCCAACCGCCTGACCAAGCCGCTGATCCGCCGCGAGGACGCGCCCAAGGCCTGGGACGACAAGGTGGCCGACGGCAACCCCCTCACCCACTTCCGCGAGGCCAGCTGGGAAGAGGCGTTGGAGCGCGCGACCGCCGGCCTGAAGAAGGTCTATGAGGAGCACGGCCCCAAGGGCATCGCCGGGTTCGGCTCGGCCAAGGGCTCGAACGAAGAGGCCTATCTGTTCCAGAAGCTGATCCGCCAGGGCTTCCACACCAACAACGTCGACCACTGCACGCGGCTCTGCCATGCCTCCTCCGTCGCCGCCCTGATGGAGGGCATCGGCTCCGGCGCGGTGACCGCGCCCTTCCGCGCGGCCGAGAAGGCGGACTGCATCATCGTGATCGGCGCGCGCCCCGGACAGAACCACCCGGTCGCCGCCACCTATCTGAAGCAGGCGGCCAAGCGCGGCGCCAAGCTCTACGTGCTGGACCCGCGCAAGCATGCGCTCAGCCGCTATGCGACCGCGATGCTGCAGTTCAAGCCGGGCACCGACGTCGCGCTCTTGAACGCCATGCTGAACGTGATCGTGACGGAAGAGCTCTACGACAAGCAGTACATCCAGGCCCACACAGAGGGCTTCGAGGAACTGGCCGAGCGCGTGAAGGCCTTCCCGCCCGAGGAGATGGAGAAGGTCTGCGAGATTCCAGCAGCGGTCATCCGCGACGTGGCGCGCAGCTACGCGACCGCCCAGAACTCCATCATCTTCTGGGGCATGGGCATTTCCCAGCACACCCACGGCACCGACAACGCGCGCTGCCTGATCTCGCTGGCGCTGACCACGGGACAGGTCGGGCGGCCCGGCACGGGCCTGCATCCGCTGCGCGGTCAGAACAACGTGCAGGGCGCCTCCGACGCCGGCCTCATCCCCATGGTCTATCCGGACTACAAGGCGGTGGGCGACGAGGGCATCAAGAAGTTCTATGAGGACTTCTGGGGCACCGAGCTCGATGGAGACAAGGGCCTGACGGTGGTCGAGATCGTCGACGCCATCCTCGCGGACCAGATCAAGGGCATGTACATCCTGGGCGAAAACCCGGCCATGTCCGACCCCGACCAGAAACACGCCCGCCAGGCGCTGGCCAAGCTGGAACACCTGGTGGTGCAGGACATCTTCATGACCGAAACCGCCTGGCACGCCGACGTCATCCTACCGGCCTCGGCCCATGCCGAGAAGTGGGGCACCTTCACCAACACCAACCGTCAGGTGCAGATCGCCCGTCCCGCCGTGCCGCCGCCGGGCGACGCCCGCCAGGACTGGTGGATCACCACCGAGATCGCCAAGCGCATGGGGCTGGATTGGTCCTACGAGGGCCCCTGGGACGTCTTCGCCGAGATGAAGCAGGCCATGCCCTCGCTCAACAACATCACCTGGGAGCGGCTGGAGCGCGAAGAAGCGGTCACCTACCCCTGCGACGCCCCCGACAAGCCGGGCAACGAGATCATCTTCGGCGAGGCTTTCCCGACCAAGAGCGGGCGCGGCAAGCTGGTGCCGACGGAGCTGCTGCCGCCCGACGAGCTGCCGGACGTCGAGTTCCCCTGGGTGCTGACCACCGGGCGCCTGCTGGAACACTGGCACACCGGGGCCATGACTCGGCGCGCGGGCAACCTGGACGCTCTGGAGCCCGAGGCGGTGGCAGCGGTCAACCCGCGGGAGGTCAAGCGCATCGGCGTCGAACCCGGCGGGAAGATCAAGGTCGCCACGCGCCGCGGAGAGGTGACCATCACCCTGCGCGCCGACGGCGACGTGCCGGAGGGAATGGTCTTCATCCCCTTCTGCTTCACCGAGGCCGCAGCCAACCTGCTGACCAACCCGAAGCTCGATCCCTATGGGAAGATCCCGGAGTTCAAGTTCTGCGCGGCCAAGATCGAAGCGCTGGGCGACAAGGTGGCCGCGGAGTAGCCGCTTGGGTGACCCACGCCAGTCTCGCTGGGGCGGAGCTCTCGCGGCAGCGCTGCTGAGCCTCGCTCTCCTGATGCTTCCAGCCCCCGCGCAGGCTCAGGAAGAGCCGTCGGTCCCCACCGTCGCGCTGTTCCAGGCCGCAGCGGAGAACAATGCCGAACTCGCAGCCTTCGCCTTGGAGCGGGGCGCTGAGATCGAGGCCGAGGACCCCTCGGGCCGGCGTCCTCTGCACGTGGCGGCTGCGGCGGGCAGCGCCGAGGTGGTCCGGGTCCTGATCGACGCCGGGGCCGAGGTGGAGCCGCGCGACCGCGACTTCGAGCGCACGCCGCTGCACATCGCCGCGCAAAGCGGCAACAAGCCCGCCCTGGCCGCCCTTCTGGACGCCGGGGCGGACATCGAATCCCGCGATGGACGCGACGGCAACACAGCCCTGATCGAGGCCTCCTTCGAGCCCCTGGCCTTCCCGCTCATCCCCGAGCTTCTGGCGCGGGGCGCCCAGGTGAACGCCAGCGCGGACGACGGCATGACGCCCTTTCTGGCCGCCGCCAGCCGGGGCAACCGGCCCGCGCTGGATTTCCTGCTGGAGGCGGGGGCCGACCCGGCGGCGCGGCTGAACGACGGCTCCGGCGCCTTGCATCTGGCCGTGCAGGCGGAATCGCCGCGCACCCTCACCCGGCTCGCCGAGCTCGGGCTGGACCTGAACGCGCGCGGGCCCGAGGGCGCGACAGCGCTCGGCATCGCCGCCTATTGGGGGATTCGCTCCTCTCTGGAACGGCTCTTGGAACTGGGCGCGGACCCGGACGCGCCAGGCCGCGAGGGACGGCCGCCTCTCTTGGAAGCCGCGCGCACCGGGCAGCATGACGCCGCCCAACGCCTGATCGCGGCGGGGGCGGACGTCAACGCACCGGCCGTGGAAAGCGGGAACACCGCGCTGATGTTCGCCGCGAACCGGGGCGACTACGACATGGTTCGTCTGCTGCTGGAAGCCGGCGCCAGCACCAAGCCGGTCGCCAAGGACGGCTGGACCGCCTTTGAGGCGGCGGAGATGATCGGGGAAGATGCAATCCTCACGCTGCTGCGCGAGGCAGAGGCGAAGGAGTAACCCGCCTTACTGGCCGAGCCGGACGTTGTCGGTCGAATAGACCGCCTCGCTCGAGAGACCGAGACTATCCAGCGCGATTGCGGCGCCCACCGCGATGATGACGGCCGCCAGGGTCCCTGCGACAAATGCCTTCATGGTCTCATCCCTTTCATTTCGTTCCACGGCGCGGTCCTGCGTAACGCCACGCGTTCCCATAGATATGTCGCTTTGCGGCCCGCAGCACAAGAGTCTATCGGCCGAGCGGCTTTGCCTGGCTCCAGGGCTTTGCTAGCATGCGCTTTCTGCTTGATTTCCCCTTTGAGTCTTGCGCGCGCACCGACCCTCGATCCCGTCAGAGAGTGAAGCAACGCCTTGGATACACCTGCCGGACAGTCCCGGATCAGCTATGACGGCCCCGCCTCGGCGGAGCTGACCTGTCAGGGCTGCGGACGCCATGGCGCGCAGCCGTTCGAGCTGGCGTTGGTCAGGGCGGGTGAAACCGGGCCTTGGCTGAGCTTCTTCCGCTGCCCGGATTGCGCGAGCCTGACGGGAAAGGGCGATGTCGGGCTGCACCGGCAGGCCTCCCCTTACGGCGCCCTCGCCGGGCAACTCGCACGGCGGACCGCGGTGGAGCTCTTCTGTTCCTTTGGCCGCCAGATCTATGGCCTGCGCAGCTTTCGCGGGTTCCGGCCCGAGCGCATGCTGGACGTAGGCTGCGGGCTTGGTGTCGGGCCGGATTGCGCGTCGATCCTCTACGGCTGCCAGGCGACCGGGATCGATCCCTCCGAAGACGCGGCCTACGCCGCCAAAGCCCTCTCCTTTCCGCTGATCGAGGCCTACTACGATCCCTCCGCCCCGCCGGCGGGCGGCCCCTTCGACCTGATCCAGGCCTGGGAGTTGATCGAGCATCTGGAACGACCCCGCGCCATGATCGAATCCTTTCGCAGCCAATTGAGCCCGGAAGGGCTGCTGCTGCTCTCCACGCCAGCGGCGGAGGCCGTCACGCGCGACGCCGACCCCGCGCAAGTGATCGGCGCGCTGGCGCCGCCTAGCCACCTGCACCTCTTCAGCGAACGCGCCCTGGTTTCGCTGCTCCGGGCGGCCGGTTTCAAAGAGGTCGAGGCCGAACGCATCGGCGACCAGATCGTCGTGGCGGCCGGGGAGGTTCTGCCGGAGAGATGCTCAGCGGAGGAAGGTTGGGCGCTCTACCGCGATTATCTGGAGCGCCGCGCGGCCACACTGCCGGACGGCGGCGACTTCAAGCGGGGCTTCCAGGCCCGGCGGCTGTTCCAGGCCCTGTCGGAGGGCGGCTGGCGCGAGGTCGACGCCCTGCTCGCCTGGTTCGACCGGGACCTCGAGCGCTGCTGGAACATCATCCTGGAGAGGGATTCGGAACGGCTTGCCACGCTCTTCGCGTCGCCGCCGTCGCCGGAAAAGCTGACCGGGCTTCCGATTCCCCTGGCTCTGGTGATCTTCGCCCAGGCGCGGCAGGCGCAGCGCAGCCAGGACAAGGAGAGGGCTGTGTCTCTTTTCATGCTTTCGGCTGCCGCCGGACGCTTTACGCAGGCGAGTCTGTCGCCGCTCGGATTGATGGACGTGATGCTGGCGCGGCTGACCGAGCGGGCCGCTGCTTTCGCCGAGGAGATGTCGGCCCATGCAGGGTGAAGCGCGGGTCAGGCATCTGTCCCTGGCGGATGCGAAGACGGACTGCCCGATCTGCGGATCGGCGGGCGGTCATGCCTATCTGCTCTCCATCCAACTATCGGGAGCGGCGACACCCTGGCTCAACTACCATCGCTGTGACCGTTGCCATAGCCTGCTCTCGGAGCGCTGCTCGAAGGGGCCTGAGGACTCCGGTGAGCTGCGCAGCCTTACCGAAGAGCTGGCGCTGCGCGGTTCAATCGAGTTCTTTTGCGCCTTCGACACGCAAAGCTACGGTCTGCGCGCGCTCGCCGCACCCACGCCGCGGCGGGTGCTCGACGTCGGTTGCGGCATCGGCATCGGCGCCGACTTCGCGCAGAAATTCCTGGGCGCGGAGGCGCTGGGGGTGGACCCCTCGGGGGATTCCGCCAAAGCAGCAGAAGCTCTGGGCTTCTCCCTGATCAACGATATCTTCGAGCCCGCCGACCCACGGCTTGGCGGACCCTTCGATGTCATCCAGGCGTGGGAGCTGATCGAGCACCTGGAAGCGCCGCTGTCGCTGCTTCAAGGCTTCCGCAGTTGTCTGACCGACGAGGGTGTGTTGTTCCTGTCGACGCCCAACGGCGCGCTCATCGACGAGGAGGCGACCGAAGCCTTGGTCTTGCGTCTGCTCGCTCCGCCCGAACATCTTCAGCTCTTCAGTGCTTCGGCCTTGGAGCAGATGTTGCGGCGCGCAGGCTTTGCCTTCGTGGAGGTCACGGCCGAGGGTGGCCAACTCCTGGCCTGCGCCAGCGCCCAGGCCCCGCAGCGGCGCGATCCCCAGGATGCCCAGAAGCTCTACCTGGACTACCTGACGCAGCGCTGCGAAAGCCCGCCGGACTCCCCTCTTTTCGCCCGCGGTTTCCGGGCCCGCCGCCTGATGCTGGCGCTTGGAACCGGAGATTGGGGAGAGGTGGAAGCAGGCGTCAAACGCTCCCAAGAAGACCTTGCCGCCAACTGGGGCATCGATCTGGAGCCGGACCCGGCCAGCTGGAGAGCGTTGCTCAGCGATCCCCCCTCGCCCGAAGACCTTCGCCGCCTGCCCTTCACGCTCACTCTGCTGCTTTTCTGCAAGGCCCGGCTGGCGCAGCGCGCCCAGGATTGGGCCTTGTCGCGCAGTTTGTTCAAAGAAGCCCAGGCCGCCGGCGAGACGACCAGCGCCCTTCTGGGCCGCCTGGGTCTCTATGATTCCGAAACGGCCTTTCTCGCGGAAAAGGCAGAGCGTTTCCCAAAGACCTTTCCGGCGTGACGCCTCACTCGGGCCGCGTTACCTCCTTCAGGTACTGCACCAGCACCTGAAGCTCTTCGGGATCGCGCAGCCGCTGGACCGGCATCTTGCTGCCGGGCGTGACGATATGGGGGCCTTCGTCGAACAGGCGGTAGATGGTTTCCTCATTCCAGACGATCTGGCTCTCAAGCAGCGCGGGCGAATAGCGGTAGCCCTCCAGCGTCCCGGCCTCCCGTCCGAAGACGCCGTAGAGAGAGGGACCGGCACGCCCGCCGCCGTCGGGCTCCAGGCTGTGGCAGATGGCGCACTTGCGGAACTGCCAGGCGCCGGGGTGCTCGGGCAGGGGCAGAGTCTCCGTCGCCAGGGCGACGGACTCCTCCTCGCCGATCTCCGAGCCGTCCGACAAACGCCATTCGCGAATCACGCCCTTGCTGCTGCCTGAAAAGAGGCTCTCGCCGGCCGGATCGAAGGCGAGCGCCCAGACCGGTGCCTCGTGGCCCGCCAGGAGCAGCACCTCGCGCCCCTCGGTGAAGCTCCAGACGCGGATCAGGCCCTCCACGCCGGAGGTGGCTGCGAGATCGCCGTCGGGCGACAGCGCCAGGGCGAAGATGGGGCTCTCATGGAGTTGCTGGCTCTCGATCTCCTCGCCGAGGCGCAAATCCCAGCGGCGCAGCGTCTCGTCGCCGCTGGCCGAGACGATCTGGGCGCCGTCGGGGCGCACGGCCACGCCGTTCACGCCGAAGTCATGCCCGTCGATCGACAGGGTCAGGGCGCCGCTCTCCAGGTCCCAGACCTTGATGGCGGAATCGTAGCCGCCGCTCACCAGCGTTCCGCCGTCGGGCGTGAATGCGAGGGCGTTGACGTTGTTCTCATGACCCTCCAGCACCAGCAGGGCTTCGGGCTGCTCCAGAGACCAGTAGCGCACGGTCCTGTCCCAGCCTGCGGTGGCGAAGTGCTTGCCGTCCGGCGCCAGCGTCAAAGCCGCGATCTTGCCTTCATGCCCGGTGAAGCGGGCGAGTTCCTGCCCGCTTTCAATATCCCAAAGCCGGATGATGGCCGCGTCGTCCGCCGTCAGGATGCGCGTGCCGTCCGGGGTGAAGGCCACCGCGTTGACCGCGCCATCATGCGCGTCGAAGCGCTTGATGGGCTCCTGGGTCTCGCGGTCCCAGAGGATGGCGCTGTAATCAAAACCGCCGCTGAGAACGCGTTGGCCGTCCGGAGAGATCGCCAGGGCCTTCACATAGCCCGCGTGGCCAAGGTAGGAAGCAGAGCTTGGCGTTGCAGCGGCGCAGAACAGCAGAGCGAGAAGCGACAGAAAAAGGGGGAGCCGCCAGGACCGGCGCGCTCCCCCCTTGGATTCGTCGATCTTTGCTCCCATCACGCGTCCACAAGCTCCCGCCCGGAAGGTCAGCGCCAGGGGCCGGTTTGCATCTGGTTGGGATGGATTTCCGACCCCGGCGAGAGCGCGGTGCCCGGAGACCCCTGGTAGCCGCTCGCCCCAGGCCGGAAGGACGGGATCAAATCGCCCGTCTGCCGGTCTACGGCCAGGGTCGTGACCTGGAACGCGCTGTTGAAGTCGCCGCCCTCGTTCATGACGGTGACGATCCAGGCAGCGGTGCCGTCGATCTCACCTTCCACGATCTTCAGGACCTGGACGGGATAGCTCTCCTCAAGGCTCTGCTCGACAGACTCCTTGGTGACGCCGCCCTGCGCGCCCGCGGTGGCGGGCAGCAGAGCGAAGCCGACGAGAGCCGTGCCCGCGACCAGAACCAAGAGATGCTTCAGCGAATTTTTCAAATCGGTTACTCCGCGGGTTGTGAGGCTTGCTTGCGCTGTTGCTCCTCGACCCAAAGGTTGTGGTGCTCCTTGGCCCAGTTCAGGTCGACCTTGCCCGAACCCATGGCGGCAAAAGCGCCCTGCATGCCAACCGATCCAATGTAGATATGAGCGATGATCACCGCGATCACGACCAGCGCCAGGATCGAATGCCAAAGCTGTGAAAGCTGCATCTCCTGCATCGCCGTCAGTTCCGTGGGCAGCCCCAATCCGAAGACGTTGAGGATTGCGAAGGTCTTCGCCCAGGGCGTGACCTCGAAGGGGAACAGCAGCGCCACGCCGGAGAGCGACAGCGAGATGCCGGTCAGCACCACGGTCCAGAAGATGATCTTCTGGCCTGCGTTGAACTTCTTGCTGGGCGGGTGGCTGTGCTTGGAGAAGAGGCCGCCGCCCTTCAGGATCCAGATCACGTCGTAGCGGTTTGGAATGTTGTGACGCACCCAGAGGATGAACATCAGGACGACGCCGAGCATGAAGGGGAAGGCCAGATAGTTATGAGCGAACTTGCCCCAGAGCGTCAGGGTCCCGTAGATCGCCTCGATGGCCGACCCGCCGGGGGCGGCACCGGGCTCACGGCCCACGAGCGTCGCGACGAGGTAGCGCCCGTAGAGCAGGTTGAGGCCGGTGATGGCCAGGATCACGAAGGACACCGCCGTCATCCAGTGGGTGAAGCGCTCAAGACCGTTGAAGCGCTCGATCGTCTGGCCCGACCAGCCCGATTCGATCTTGACGCGCCCACGCAGCAGGAAGAAGAGCGCCAGCAGCCCCAGCATGCCCAGTAGCACCCAGGAGCCGTAAAGCGATAAAGGGCCATTGCGCACGTTGCGCCAGTTCTCTCCATAGGCCTGGATCAGAACGCCTGCCTGACGGTCGGGGATCGAAACCTGACCTTCGGCGCCGCGCCGGATCTCACGCCAGAAGTCGGTGTCGCTGGTGGCGCCCAGGCTGTCGCCCGGCACGGTGCCGCCGGTCGGCGCACTGCGCAGGCCGGAATTCTCTTCCTCGACGCCGCTCTGGGCGGCCGCCGGCCCCGCCAGCAACAGCCCGAGAGCGACGATCACGGCGCTAAGGGTCAGCCAGAACAAGGTCCGCCGCTCAGGCGCCTCGCCGGTCCGGGCCGCAAGGACGGCCGAAGTATGCTTGGAGAAAGACATGGCGTTCAAAAACTCCCTCACCTGTCTCACCGCTTGCGTCCTTCTTCCCCGAAGGCCCGCACGGCGGACGCTGTTTCTAAAGGGCCGGATGCGCCTGGTCTAGCGCGCCCGCCCTCAGTTGGCGGCTCTACAGAGCGCCTTGATTCCTCGCACGCTGGCGCAGCTCTTCCTCGGTAGCTTCGCTCAGCGGACTGTCTGGTTTGCCTTGGTAGACGCCCGGCTCCAGAAGGAGCACGCGGTCCTGTTCTTCCTCGCGGCAACCGGTGGTGAGACCGGCAACGAGGACAAGACCCAAAAGGGCGTAGATCGTGTTCTTACGAGTCATGGCAGTGGTCTCTCCGCCTTGGTGTGAAGACTGCGCCAACTCCGCCTGGGCACGGCGCAAAAGCCGTTTTCAAGGCGAAGCAGGGGCGGCGCAAGGATCAAGCGCCGCCCCCTCATTGTCTTCGCGTGGGGTCCCCCGCCCCGGCCTCGGCCCGGGCGGGAGGGATTACCCAATGCGAGGGCTCAGGTTCTAAGAGCCGGCCTTCTGCTGATAGGCCGTGCCCCAGCCCCAAGCGCCCGACCCGAAGCCACGGGCGACGACGCGCTCGCGGTAGATGTCGGACACCAGGTCGCCGTCGCCTGCGAGAAGTGCCTTGGTCGAGCACATCTCGGCGCAGAGCGGCAGCTTGCCCTCGGCAAGACGGTTACGGCCGTACTTCTGGAACTCGGCCGCGGAGTTGTCCTCCTCGGGACCGCCGGCGCAGAAGGTGCACTTGTCCATCTTGCCGCGGCTTCCGAAGTTGCCGGCCTGCGGGTACTGCGGCGCGCCGAAAGGACAGGCGTAGAAGCAGTATCCGCAACCAATGCAGAGGTCCTTGGAATGAAGGACCACGCCTTCATCCGACTGGTAGAAGCAGTCGACCGGGCAGACCGCCATGCACGGCGCATCAGAGCAGTGCATGCAGGCCACAGAGATCGAACGCTCACCGGGCTTGCCGTCGTTGATCGTCACAACACGACGGCGGTTAACGCCCCAAGGAACCTCGTGTTCGTTCTTACACGCCGTGACGCAGGCGTTGCACTCAATGCAGCGCTCAGCATCACAAAGGAACTTCATACGTGCCATTAATCAGGTCTCCTTTATGCGGGCTCGATGCGGCAGAGAGTGGCTTTGGTCTCCTGCATGTTGGTGACCGAGTCGTACCCGTAGGTCTGGGCCGTATTCGATGCTTCACCCAACACGTAGGGGTCGGAACCGGCGGGGTAGACATCCCGCAGCGATTCGCCCTGCCAGTGACCGCCGAAGTGGAAGGGCATGAAAGCCACATCCACGCCAACGCGCTCTGTCACCATCGCCTTGACCTTGACCTTGGCGCCCTCAGGACCGTGGACCCACACCATCTGGCCGTCCTTGACGCCCAGGTTGTTGGCGTTGACCGGGTTGATCTCCACGAACATGTCCTGCTGAAGCTCGGCCAGCCAGGGGTTGGAACGGGTTTCGTCACCGCCGCCCTCATACTCGACCAGTCGGCCAGAGGTGAGGATGATCGGATAATCGACCGAGAAGTCCTCGTCCTGGATCGACTTGTAGAGGATCGGCAGACGGTACATCCGGCGGTCCTCGTAGGTCGGGTAGTCGGCAACAAGATCACGGCGCGAGGTGTAGAGCGGCTCGCGGTGCGCGGGCACCGGATCCGGGAAGTTCCACACGACGGTCCGGGCCTTGGCGTTGCCGAAGGGCGCACAGCCATGAGCGATCGCGACGCGCTGGATACCGCCGGAAAGGTCGGTCTTCCAGTTCGTCTTCTCGCCGGCCACCGCATCGATCGCGGCGCGCTCGTCGTCCGTCAGGTCGGAGTCCCAACCCAACTTCTGAAGCATGGCCATGGTGAACTCGGGATAGCCGTCCTGGATCTCCGAGCCGACCGGGTAGCTGCCTTCGGCGAGGAGGTTGTCCCCGTCGCGCTCCACGCCGAACCGGGCGCGGAAGCACAGACCGCCTTCGGCGACTGGCTTGGAGGTGTCGTAGAGGACCGGCGTGCCCGGGTGACCCATCTCCGCGGTTCCCCAGCAGGGCCAAGGCAGCCCGTAATAGTCACCGTCGGCCGGACCGCCCCGCGCCTGCAGGGTCGTCTTGTCGAAGGTGTGCTGGTTCTCCATGTGGAGCTTCAGGCGTTCCGGCGACTGGCCGGTGTAGCCGATGGTCCACATGCCGCGGTTGATCTCGCGCAGCGTGTCCTCGATCGAGGGCTCGTCGTTCTCCACCGCGATGTTCTTGAACATTTCGTCCGCGAAGCCGAGCTTCTTGGCGAACTTGTACATGATCGTGTGATCGGGAAGAGATTCGAAGAGCGGCTCGACCACCTTGTCACGCCACTGGATCGAACGGTTCGAGGCCGTGACGGAGCCATAGGTCTCGAACTGGGTTGCGGCCGGCAGCAGGTAGACGCCGTCTTTGCGCTCATGCATGACCGCGGTCATGGTCGGATAGGGGTCCACGACGACGAGCATGTCGAGATTGCTCATGGCGCGGCGCATATCCGGCAGACGGGTCTGCGAGTTGGGCGCGTGACCCCAGAAGATCATGGCCTTCAGGCTGTCGTTCTGCTCGATGTTCTCCTTGGCTTCGAGAGCCAGGTCGAACCAGCGAGAGACAGGAACGCCGGCCTTCTCCATGAACTCCTGAGAGGCGAAACGGCCCAGGATGTAGTCGTAGTCCGTTTCCCAAACGCGAGCCCAGTGCTTCCAGGAGCCGGTCGCAAGACCGTAGTAGCCCGGCAGGGTGTGACAGAGCACGCCCAGGTCGGTGGCTCCCTGCACGTTGTCGTGGCCGCGGAAGATGTTGGTTCCGCCGCCCTGCGTGCCGATGGTGCCCAGCGCCAGGCCAAGGATGCAGTACGCACGGGTGTTGTTGTTGCCGTTCGTATGCTGCGTGCCGCCCATGCACCAGACGATGGTGAAGGGACGGTTGTTGGCCAGCGTGCGCGCGACGCGCTTCAACTGGGAACCCGGAACGCCAGTTACGCGCTCGGTCTCCTCGGGGGTCCATTTGGCCACTTCGGCGCGGATCTGATCCATGCCCCAAACGCGCTGGCGGATGAACTCCTTGTCCTCCCAGCCGTTCTCGAAGACATGCCACAGAATGCCCCAGATCAGGGCGACGTCCGTGCCGGGGCGGAAGCGCACGTACTCCGAAGCGTGCGCGGCCGTACGCGTGAAGCGCGGGTCGCAGACGATCAGAGGAGCGGCGTTCTGCTCCTTGGCCTTCAGGATGTGCTGCAGCGACACCGGGTGCGCCTCGGCGGGGTTGCCACCGATGAAGAACATGGCGCGGGAGTTGTGGATGTCGTTGTAGCTGTTGGTCATGGCGCCGTAGCCCCAGGTGTTCGCGACACCCGCCACCGTGGTGGAGTGGCAGATACGCGCCTGGTGGTCGACGTTGTTGGTCCCGGCATAAGCGGCCATCTTACGGAACAGATAGGCCTGCTCGTTGTTGTGCTTGGCCGAACCGAGCCAGTAGATCGAGTCCGGACCGCTGGTGGCGGTAATGTCCAACAGCTTGTCGCCAATCTCGTTGATGGCCTCGTCCCAGCTCATGCGCTGCCACTTGCCGTCGACGAGCTTGACCGGATACTTCAGGCGCCGCTCGCCGTGCGCGTGCTCGCGGACGGACGCGCCCTTGGCGCAGTGCGCACCCAGGTTGAAGGGGCTGTCCCAGCCGGGCTCCTGCCCGACCCAAACGCCGCCCTGAACCTCGGCCATCACGGTACAGCCCACCGAGCAGTGGGTGCAGACGGACTTGATCAGTTTCACTTCACCGGACGCTTCTTGCGCCTCAGCCTTTGTCACCATCCCAAAAGACATCGAGGAGGCCGCGGCGATACCACCGGCAGCAAGCCCCGAACGCTTCAGGAAGGTACGACGGTCAATGGCGCCGCCGACGGAAGCCGCCAGCGCCTTTGACAAACGGGGGCCCTTTGCAACCCCATTCGTCTTACGTGTGAGCATCGTCCTCTCCTGTAAGGTTACGATCTATTAGAAGCGAGCCAGTTCGTAGTACTTCTTGACGTGATCGGTTTCGCGGTAGCCCGAGCCGGAAGCCTGTTGCTTCACCGGTTCGCCTGCCGCGGCCCCTTTCGCGAGACCCGCCGCCGCAACGCCGGCGACGCCGGCGCCGAGAGTGGCTTTGCGGAAGAAGTCCCGCCGGCCCATCTCTGTGGCTTTTTCTTTGCTCATAAGCTCACCTTTCCTACTTGGTGAACGGTCGGGACAAACTTTCGTTCCTAGGCGCGGCGTCATCCCCTTTGCCGCTGGTTTGTTGCTTTTCTTGGACGCTAGGCCGCCATTTCGAAGGCTTGTTTCTCAATATCCATGAAGACCTGCCCAATGCGCCCGACCGGCATGTAGAAAGCCGCAGCGCGCGCTGCTTGCAGATCCTCAAAGAAGCGGGGCGCCCAGGGCGCCAGGTGTTTTTCGAAGAATTCGCGTTGTGTCTCTATGTCGCCGGGCGCCGCGAAGGCGCCGGTGATCAGGCCGGCCATCATCTCGCAGAGAGCCGCGATGTGGTCTTCCGGTTCGCGCACGCCCTCGACCCGCGCAATGCCCAGACGACCCATGTCGGCGCGCAGGTTGGCGAGAGGCTTTTCATTGAGGAAACCGGTCAGATAGTAGGAACCGTAAGGCGTCAGCTCACCCTGACCCACACCGATGAAGAGCTCGAAGTGCTCCTGCTCAAGCTTTTGCGGGGTGGCGTTGCGCGCCGCGCTGGAAAGGGCGGAAATGGCCTGGCCGATTTCGGAGTCGTCGCCGGAAAGACGCCCGACCATCGCCAACGTGTCGGCGTCCGGCGCACAAGCCAAGAGCCGCCCTATGAGGGCGTAGCAGTTGGCTCGCAGTTGGTCTTCGTCCGCAATGTCGATGGCGTGATCCAATTCGGCCAAACGACCGTACCTCCCTTCCCCATTTTTTCGGTGGTCTGACAGTTCAGCTTTAAGTGGACTGTTTTCTAGACCGCCATAGCCCTTCTTTTTGAAGGGTTTTTCGTGTTTTTCAACGACTTAATTAAAGGCCCCTTGTCATGGAGTTGTCAACAATTGCTTGACGTTTTCAGGGCCCCGCCGGTGGTTCAGGAGGAAGGGTCGCCGGGCGGTCCCCAGCGGCGTGCCAGGGCCGGGCGCTTTTTACCCACAGGGAGGTTTGCGGACCGCGCGTGGGGGCGCGGGCTGGCTGCCTTGTCTCCCGGCTCTCCGACGCGCTCCGGCGCCGGGGTTTCGGAGGGCTGCGCTTCAGCTTCGTCCACAAGGCCGGAATCGGCTGTCGCGGCCTCTGAAACCGCTGGATCGGACCCGGCTTCAGTTGGGAATTCTGCCGTTTCTTCGGGGGACTCGTCGGTGGTTTTGCCGCTTTGCGCGGTTTCCTGGGCCTCCAGGGGTTCCTCAGGAGGCAGGCCAGCGCGGCGGCGTTCTTCCTTGATCAGGTCTTCGTCGGTGAACATGCCCTTGCCCACCCGATAGAGCGTCTTGAGGTTCGGCACCACGGTGGCCTTGTCCGTGAAATCCTCGCCGTAGTCGATCAAGCCGTCGAGGTTCGCCAGCACCGGGTTGGAGCGCCACAGCACGCGCATCGCGCGGCGCTTCAAGACCTCCGGCACGCCTTCCTTGAAGAAAGCCGTGAAGTCGGAGTCGTAACTGAGGCTCTCAGGCTCCGGCAGGGACGCGACGTAGTCGTCGATCTCCTTCTGGCGGGCCGCCGCCTCTTCCTCTGAGAGTTCGGGAGCCCTCGCCGGGCTCTCCTCACCGGGTTCGGGCGGCAAGGGTTCGTCCAGGCGGCGCGCCTGTTTTCGCGCCGACCAGCGGTTCAAGAAACCCTTTTCTTCCTTCTCAGCCATTTCCCTCAGCCATTTCCCTCAGCCATTCGCGCCGCCTGTTTTCCGCCAAGCTGCCATTTCCTGCCGCGCTAGTGGTGCGACCCGCCGCCGTTGCTGGCCGGCCCCTTGCGCCCGAAGCCGACCTTGTCCGGGTCGTAGCGCTTGCGCTTGCGCTTATAGAAGGGCTCGTCGACGTGGAACTCGCCGACGAACTGGCTGACGAAGGCGATCAGCGCCGTCGGCATGGCGACGCCCTCGACGATCTCCTCGCCGCTGTCCAGATAGTCCTGGGCCTCATAGGGCGAAGCCGTCGCGAGGATCGGGTAGAGCTCCTGCTCGGCCTCTTCGGGTTCATGGGCCTTGCGCAGCACGACGAAGATGCGCGGCGGCTCCTGGGTCAGGTTGACCCGGTAGGCTTCCGTTTCCTTGCGAAAGAGCTCAATGGGCAGAGTTCCGGCGTGGAAGCGAACGAAATCCTCGCCACGCTCCAGTTCCTTCCAGGGGCCGCGGGGATCGAGGTCCGCCGCGCCGGGAATTACCGCGACCGCGCGCCAGGTGTGGTCGAGCCAGGGGTGGTCGGACTTGCGCCGCTCCACCACCACGCCGACCGGCAGGCTTTCAGCATTCTGCTTCATGGGTTCCTGTTTGCATCACGGGGCCGCGACCGCCGGTTCTTCCGGCATGGCCGAACAGCGGCCCTTCCTCCCAAAGCTTCTTGTTCTCGCATTAGACTTAGTGCTTTGTGCGGGCCTTGGAAAGAGATCACGTCTCCTGCGCCGCACCCTCCGCTTTGCGGCTGCGCGCCGAGAACCCCCGGCCAAGGCGCCGGCCGATCCAGCGCCCCTCGGGCTTCAGCACCCAACGCCCATCCGGACCCGGCGTGAAAAGCCATCCCTTTTCCCGATAGAAGTTCAGAATGGCCCAGAAGAGGACCAGGGAGATGGCGATGGAGGCCATCACGTCACTCAGGAAATGAACCAGCACGATGATCCGGCTGACCGCGATCGTGACGGCGAAGGCCAAGAGGTAGGGGCGCAGGCGCTTGAAGAAGCAACCCACCGCGAGAGCGATACAAAGGCTCGCTTGAGCATGCCCCGAGGGAAAGGAGTTGTAGGCCGGCTCCAGCCCCACGAAGAAGTCGAAGCCGTAGATGTCGTCGTAGAGCAGCAGCTTGGGCCGGGCGCGGCCCAGCGACCACTTGATCGCCGCCACCAGAAGGCCGGGAATGGTAATGTTCACGAAGATGAAGAAGCAGGCGCCCGCGAACCAGCGCCAGATGCGCTTCGCGTTCTCCTTCTTTACCAGGTACCGCGCGGTCAAAAAGGACAGCAGCGCGGCGGCGACCGAGGGATAGAGATACCAGCGCGAGTTGCCGATGGCGGTGAACTCGTCGAAGAACACGACCACCTTCATGGGTATCCGCGCCATCAGCTCGGTCAGCATGGGATCGAAGAGCAGGCCCGTCAGCGGCGCCAGCACGAAGAACAGCAGCAGCGAGACCAGCGCACCGAAACGAATCAGCGGCGTGACCTGCCACGGCTTCGGATAGCCTTCTCCTCTGCCAAGCGCCTCACTCTCCATCGGCAATTCCATACAGGGTGAGGCGCAACGGGTCACCCCCGGAATAGTTGAAGCCTTCAATCTCGGCGAGCGGCTTCAGATCGCCCGCGGCCTCTCCCAGCGCGCCGCGAAAGGCCGCTTCGCCACTCTCATCGACCAAGGCCAAACGGCAGCGCCGGTCCTCCAACAGCAGTTGGGCGGCGCCGCCCGCGGAGCTGAGCAGCGTCTCGGTGCCTGCGAGGAAGACGAGGCTGGGCTCGCGGAATCCGCTCGAAACCAGCCGGCTACCCGGGCAGGGCGCCGCCTCCTGAAACGCCTCTGCGATACGCGGGGCGAGCCAGATGCGCTGCATGCTCGGCAGGATGCCCTGATAGCTCGCGAAATAGACCAGGAAGGCGCCGGCCAGCGCCGCGCGGAGACGTCGTGGATCCTCTCTCAGGCGGCCAGGGCTGAGCGCGCCCCACAGCACCAGGCCGACGCCCGCCAGCAGGGGTCCCCACCAGACCCAGTCGCCGCCGCCCTCGCCGATCGCAAAGGGCGCGCCCAGCGCCAGAAGCAGGCCGACGAGCACGAACAGCCCCTGTCCGAACCGCAGCAGAGCGGCCTGGCGGGCTACCGGCAGCGCTCGATCCTTCAAGCGCGCGAAGCTCCAGCCGAAGAGAATGAAGAGCGCCGGGAAGACCGGCAGAAGGTAGTGCGGCAGCTTCGTCATGATCAGCTCGAAGACCAGCCAGGTCGGCAGTATCCAGGCGAGCAGAAAGCGCTGGACCGGTTGCCTGCGTTCGCGCCAGGCGAAAAGAAACGCCAGGAGTATGGCCGGCCCAAAGGGCCAGGAGATGGCCCAGAAGAGCGCCAGATAGTAGCCCGGCAGCGCCCCATGGGACTCCTGCCCCTCGAAGATCTTGGCGAAGATGTCCTTGCCGAAGGATTCCTGGAGGAAGCCGCCGTCACTCTGGAGCGTGATGGCGACGAACCAGGGCAGCACGATGGCGGCGGCGAGCGGCAGCCCGGCCAGAGGCTTCAGCCGCAACAGCCAGCGCCAGTCCCGGTCCGCCAAGCTGAGGCACAGGATCGTGAGTCCCGCGACCGCCGGGGCCACGGGCCCCTTGATCAGCGTCCCCGCGCCCAGGGCCAGCCAGAAAACGAGAGCGGGAAGCCAGGAGGCAGGTAGAGCCACGGGCGCCCGGTGCTTCAAGTAAATGACCGCCAATCCCGCCTGCATCGCCACGATGGTGGCGAGCAGCATGGCGTCGGTCTTCGCCAGCCTCGCCTCCACCCCCAGCAGGAGCGAGGCGGCGAGACCGAGACCGGCGGCGAGACCAGCAGCCGCGCCGAACAGCCTCGCGCCCAAGAGACCCGTGCCCAAAACGGCCAGCAGCGCGCCGCTCAGAGAGACCAGGCGATAGACCCAGAGCGGCGCAGCCGCATCCTGTCCGGAAAGCTTCAGGGCCCCCGCTTGAAGCCAGTAGATGCCGATGGGTTTCTTGTGCCGTGCCTCGTCCTGAAAGCGGATGTCCAGGTAGTCGCCGCTTTCGACCATCTGCTTGCTGGCCTGGACGAAGCGCGCTTCATCGCGATCGAAGGGCGGCAGCGAAAAGAACCCGGGAAGGAAGAGCGCGAGAGCAAAAATCAGCAAAAGAGCCGCGTTCTTCGAACCCAACCGCTTGTCGCCGATCCCCGCTCCTGCAGCCGTACTCACGGACCCCCGCCTCTCTTCAGGCCTTCTCCTCCAGAACCGCCTGAAGGTAGGCGCCATAGCTCGACTTACCATAGGAAGCTGCGATTTCAGCCACCTGATCGGCGCTCAACCAGCCCTGATCCAGCGCAATTTCCTCAAGGCAGGCGATCTTCAGGCCCTGCCGCACTTCGAGAGATTGAATGAAGCTGCTGGATTCCAGCAAAGAGTCATGCGTGCCCGCGTCGAGCCAGGCGTAGCCCCGTCCCATGCGCTGCACTTGAAGGCGGCCCGCCTCCAGATAGCGGCGGTTCACGTCTGTGATCTCCAACTCGCCGCGCGCGGACGGCTGGATCGACCGCGCGATCTCCACGACGTCGGGGTCGTAGTGGTAAAGACCGGTGACGGCCCAATGCGACTTCGGCTTGGCGGGCTTCTCTTCGATGGACGTGGCTCTGCCGTCGCCGTCGAAGGCGACCACGCCGTAGCGCTCCGGATCGCCGACCCGGTAGGCGAAGACGCTGGCGCCGTCATGCTGATCCTGCGCTTGGATCAGCATCTCAGAGAGGCCGTGCCCGAAGAAGATGTTGTCTCCGAGAATGAGCGTCGAGGAGTCGTCACCTACGAAATCGGCGCCGATGATATAGGCTTCTGCAAGCCCGCGGGGTTCGGGCTGAACCGCATAGCTGAGCGCGATTCCAAAGCGGCTGCCATCGCCCAGCAAACGCTGGAAGGCGGCCTGGTCCTGCGGCGTGGTGATGATCAGGATGTCCTGCAATCCGGCCAGCATCAGGGTGGAAAGCGGGTAATAGATCATCGGCTTGTCGTAGACCGGCAGCAGCTGCTTGCTGGTCACCTGCGTCAAGGGGTGGAGCCGTGTACCCGCACCGCCAGCCAAAACCAAACCCTTCAAGACAAGTCCCCCTTATCCTTTGCCGTGTCGGGCCCGCCCCTATTGGGAGGCGTCCGACCGGCTGTCCAGCGTCTCAGTAAGACGCTGACGCCATTCCTTCTGCGTTATTCCGTAAGCTTGCGCAAGACCAGCACCGTCCAGAACCGAGTAGGCCGGGCGCGGCGCCTTCGCGCCGAAAGCCGCCGTCGTGGTGGGGGTGACCTGGGCGTGCGGCAGCCCTCGCTTCGCCGCTTCCTCGAAGATCGCCTTGGCGAAGCCGAACCAGGTGGTCTCTCCCGCCCCGCTGTAGTGGAAAACGCCCCAAACGCGCGGCTTGCCGGAGGCTAGATGCCCGCAGATCGTGAGGATCGCTTCCGCCAGGTCTTCCGCCAGGGTCGGGCAGCCGCGCTGGTCTTCCACCACGGCCAGGCTGTCGCGGGTCTCCGCCAGCCGCAGCATGGTGTTCATGAAGTTCTGGCCTTCAGCGGAGTAGAGCCAGGCGGTGCGCAGGATGATGTGCTGCGGTTGGGCGTCCGCCAGCGCGCGCTCGCCTGCCAGCTTGCTAGCGCCGTAGACGGAGCGGGGGCCGGTCGGGTCATCCGGACGGTAGGGGCGCTCGCCCGCGCCGTCGAAGACATAGTCGGTGGAGACGTGGATAACCGGACAGCCGGCTTCGGCGGCAGCGCGCCCCATGACGCCCAGGGCGTCGGCGTTGACCGCCATCGCGAGGTCAGGCTCGTCTTCCGCCCGGTCGACGGCGGTGTAGGCAGTGGCGTTGATCAGGATGTCGGGAGAGGTCTCCGCGATCGCGCGCTCCAGGGCCGCGCTGTCCGTGACGTCCAATTCGGGGCGGCCCAGGAACTTCGCCTCGAACGCCGAGATATCCCCAACCTGGGCGGCCAACGCTCTAGCGAGTTGCCCGCTTCGCCCGAGGATCAGCAGCTTTGTCTTTTGCGCCGTCACGTCCGGCCCAAACCTTGGCGGCCGTCCTTGAAGCCGCCCTCCCGGATCGCTTGCCACCACCAGCGGTTCTCCAGGTACCAGGCCACGGTCTGCTTCAAGCCTTCCTCCAGCCCGTGCGCCGGGCGCCAGCCCAGCTCTTCGCGCACGCGGCTCGAATCGATGGCGTAGCGCAGGTCATGGCCCGGCCGGTCGGTGACGTAGGTGATCAACTGGTCATGCGGACGATGCGGCGAGTCCGGCAGCAGCTCGTCGAGGCAGGCGCAGATGGCCCGCACCATGTCGATGTTGGAGACCTCGGCATCGGCGCCGACGTTGTAGGTCGCTCCGGGCTCACCCTTGCGCACCATGAGCTCAAGCGCCGAGGCATGGTCTTCTACCCTGAGCCAGTCGCGGATGTTGGCGCCCTTGCCGTAGACCGGCATGGGCCGTCCCTCCAGACCCGCCAGGATCATCACCGGGATCAGCTTCTCCGGCATCTGATAGGGGCCGTAGTTGTTGGAGCAGTGGCTGATCACCACCGGCAGCCCGAAGGTGCGGTGCCAGGCGCGCGCGAAGTGATCCGAGGCCGCCTTCGACGCCGAGTAGGGGGAGTTGGGCTGAAAGGGAGTCTGCTCGGTGAAGACGCCCGTCTCGCCGAGCGAGCCGTAGACCTCGTCCGTAGAGACGTGGAGGAAGCGGAACGCCTCCTTCCGGGCCGCCTCGAGCCCGGCCCAGTACTCCTGGGCCGCCTGCAGCATCACCACCGTCCCGGTGACGTTGGTCGAGACAAAATCCATCGGACTGTCGATCGACCGGTCAACGTGGGATTCCGCCGCCAGATGCATCACGGCATCGGGCTGATGACGCTCGAAGAGCGCGCGCACCGCTTCGGCGTCCCGGATGTCGGCGCGCTCGAAATGATGGTTGGGCGCGTCGAGAGCCTCGCCCAGCGAGGGGAGGTGTCCGGCATAGGTCAGGCAGTCGAGCGTCACCACCTCTTCGCCCTTGGCCACCAAGCGGCGCACGACCGCCGACCCGATGAAGCCCGCACCCCCCGTTACGATGGTCTTCATGACCCCTGTCCCCTATATCCGCTCAAAACCCGGTGCTCACTCAAAGGGGCTTTCGAAATCCGCGAAGCGCGGCAGCCTCTTGTCCTTATCCGACAGGATGGCCGCCTGCGGGTCCAGGCCCCAGTCGATTCCGAGGTCTTCGTCCGCCCAGAAGACACCTGCGTCGCATTCCGGCGAATAGTAATCCGTCACCTTGTAGAGCAGCTCGCAATTGGGCTCCAGCGTGCAAAAGCCGTGCAGGAACCCTGCCGGGACCAGCAGCTGCCGCCAATTCTCCGCGCTCAGCTCAACGGCGACGTGACGACCGTAGGTGGGGGAGGACTTCCTGATGTCCACGGCAACGTCCAAGACACGCCCGCGTGTGACCCGGACGAGCTTGTCCTGCGCGTGTGGCGGCGATTGGAAATGCAGGCCGCGGACCACGCCCTTTTCGGCGGAGAGGGAGTGGTTGTCCTGAACGAAATCGAAGTCCAGGCCACCCTCCAGAAGCCGGGCCTTGTTATAGGTTTCTGAGAAGAAACCGCGCTGATCGCCAAACCGCTTGGGCTCGATTATCACGACGCCTTCCAACTCGGTCTTGGTGATCATTCAAAAAGACCCTTTTTCGATTGCCCTTCAGACCTTCCATACCCCAACCCATGCGGGCGAAACAACCTCGCCCATTGCAAGAGAGCTAGAATGGCGCGCCTGTCTTTTCTTAGCGGACGCTTCAGCGCATGATGACCCCTCGAGATTCCAGGCCTTGGCAAGGAAGCAAAGAGACGTGCCGTCCTCGAAGACCCCCGACCTTGATATCGTGATCGTCAACTGGAACGCGGGGGCGCTCCTGGATCGCTGCCTGAAATCAATCGCTGCGAGCGAAGGCCGTGATCAATTCCTGTCCCGGATCATCCTGGTCGATAACGCCTCAAGCGACGGCTCCACCGAAGGCCTGGAGAGGCATGGACTGCCGCTCGAACTGCTGAGGCAAAGGGAGAATCTGGGCTATGGCCGGGCTGCGGACCTTGGAGCGCGGGCGGCGGAGGCCACCTTCCTTCTGTTCCTGAACCCCGACGTCCGCCTGAAGGGCGATAGCCTGCGCCGCAGTCTTGAGAGGCTCACGGCCCTGGAAGAGTCGCTCGCGCGGCCGCCTGCGATTCTCGGCG
>JARRJC010000030.1 GCA_037379885.1 Limibacillus sp. | reverse complement strand
GTTATCAGGCGTTATACGTCACCAAGCCCACGATATGTCCCCAAGCGGGCTGAAAATCCAGGTCTGACGCCTCAGAGCGCATCCAAGAGGAAGGTCTCGACGAAGCCTTCCGGGTCCGGCGCGCCGGGCTTCTCCTCGAAGCGAAGGATGCCCTCGGAGAGGCTGATGAGCCGTGTGGAGCTGCTGACACAGAGCAGCGCGCTCACGTTCTGCGCCACCGCCACGCGGCCTTCGGGCGCCGCGCAGCGGGCTGCGACAGCCGAAAAGGCGGCGCGACAGGCGGTCAGGCGCGCGAAAGGGCTGCTCCCCGGCGTCAGGCTTTGCGGGTCGAAGGCGATGGCAAGAGGCGTTCCGCAAGCCTCCGACGCCGCCTTGCGGGCGGGCTCAAGCCGTTCTGCGACACGGGTGATGAGCTCGCGCTCCGCAGGATCGCCCGCCGACTGCGCAAGGGCGCCGGCGGATGCGAAGACAAGGGCCGCGGTGAGAGCGGCGCGCAACCTGACTGACATGAAGACCCCCCAAAGTCCCGATAGCGCCGCGCGCGGGCTTCTCGTCCCGCGTCACGGAAAATCATGACTTGAGAGTCTAACCCAGCTTTACCCGCCGCTGTAGTCTCTTTGATCGTCGATCACCTTGCCGTCGTTGGGCAGGCTTCCAGGGGCCACGATCTCGACCCGGCCCTTGAGCTTGCAGACCTCGGCGAGACTGCCGCCCAGCGCCTCGGCCAAACCGTCGGCGGCTTCAGCCTCGGCCTTCAGGGTCATGGCGTCCTGATCGCCTGCGCGGGTGACCTCCAGGCGCGCCTTGGCGACCTCGGGATGGCGCTTCAGGACCGTGTCGATCTGCTCGGGGTGGACGAACATGCCCTTGACCTTCGCGGTCTGGTCGGCGCGGCCCATCCAGCCCTTGATGCGCCGCCCGGTCCGCCCGCAGGGGCTCTCCCCCTCCAGGACCGCCGAAAGGTCGCCGGTGGCGAAGCGCACCAGCGGCGCCGCCTTGGAGAAGACGGAGACCACGACCTCGCCGACCTCGCCGTCGGGAACCGGGTCGCCGGTGCCGGGACGTAGGATCTCCAGGATCACCTCCTCCTCCACCAGCATGCCGGGGCAAAGCTCGCCCTCCCGGCTCAGGCTCTCATAGGCGATCAGCCCGCAGTCGGCGGTCGCGTAGCACTGCAGGGTGGTCACCCCGCGTTCCGCATAGGCGTCGCGCAGTTGCGGAAAGAGCGCGCCGCCGGAGACCAAAGCGTGCTTCACGCTGGAGACGTCGAGCGAGAGCTCGTCTGCCTTTTCCAGAATGACCTTCAGGAAGTCGGGCGTGCCGGCGTAGCCCTCGGGCCGGAACTGCGCCATGGCCTGGGCCTGCTGCTCGCTGTTGCCGACGCCGCCGGGAAAGACCGCGCAGCCCAGCGCGCGGGCGCCGGCATCCATGATCCAGCCGCCCGGCGTCAGGTGATAGGAAAAGCAGTTGTGGATCAGCTGGCCCGGCCTGAAACCGGCCGCGTGGAAGGCCCGCGCCGTGCGCCAGTAGTCCGGCTCGTCGGCCTCCAGCTCGTAGATCGGGCCGGGCGAGGTGAAGACCCGGCGCGCCTGGGTCGCATCCAGCGCCGCCAGCCCGCCGAAGGGCGGCTGCTCTTTCTGGAGCGCGATGAGATCGTGCTTGCGGGTGACCGGCAGGGCGGCCAGCGCCTCCAGGTCCGTGACGGCCTTCGCCTCCACGCCCTCGAGATGCTTGGCGTAGAAGGCCGAGGCCTCCTTGGCGTGGGCGATCAGCCCCGGCAGCCGGGAGCCCTGCTCCTCGCGGCGCTCGGCATCGCTGCGGGTCTCGCGGTCGTCGAAATAGAAGCTCGCATCGCTCATGACAGCCAGCGCTTGCGCCTTTTGTAGTGCTTGACGTCGCGGTAGGAACGGCGGCCCTCGGTGGAGAGGCCCAGGTAGAACTCCTTCACGTCCTCGTTCTCGCGCAGCGCGGCGGCCTCGCCGTCCATCACCACGCGGCCGGACTCCAGGATGTAGCCGTAGTGCGCGAAGCGCAGCGCGACGTTGGTGTTCTGCTCGGCCAGCAGGAAGGAGACGCCCTCGCGCTCGTTCAGGTCCTTCACGATCTCGAAGATTTCCTCGACCAACTGCGGGGCGAGGCCCATGGAGGGCTCGTCGAGCAGGATGGTCTCCGGCCGGGACATGAGCGCGCGCCCGATGGCGCACATCTGCTGCTCGCCGCCCGAGGTGTAGCCCGCCTGGCTGCCGCGCCGTTCCTTCAGGCGCGGGAAGTAGCTGTAGACCATCTCCAGGTCGCGCTTCACGGCCGCCGATCCGTCAGAGCGGGTGTAGGCGCCGGTCATCAGGTTCTCCTCGATGGTCAGGTGCTCGAAGCAGTGGCGGCCCTCCATCACCTGGATCACGCCGCGCTTGACCAAATCGGAGGGCGAGAGGCCGTCGATCCTTTCTCCCCGGTACTCGATCGAGCCCTTGGTGACCTCGCCGCGCTCCGAGCGCAGCAGGTTGGAGATGGCCTTCAAGGTGGTGGTCTTGCCCGCGCCGTTGCCGCCCAAAAGCGCGGTGATGCCGCCCTTGGGCACCGCCATGCTGACGCCCTTCAACACCAGGATCACGTGGTTGTAGATCACCTCGATGTTGTTGACGGCGATCAGGGTCTCTCCCTTGCCGGCGTCGGCCTTGGCGTCCGTTGCTTGTTTCGCCTCAGCGGTGGTCTCCGCCATGTCCTGCTCCGCCTCCCATGCGGGTTGCTTAGTCGCGGTCGGTTAAAAAGGGTTCAATCAAAAGTCATCAAATCGGAAAAGCGCGGATGGGGGCCGCCGGTCCTTGCCGGAACGACGGCCCCCGAACGCTAGCGCCCGCGGATCAGTTACATTCGCGCGGGGTGATGTTGGCCTCCGCGGCGTAGGCCGCCGCATCCTCTTCGATCAGCGCGTCGACCACTTCGCGGTCGGCGGAGACGAAGTCGGTGATCAGCGACCAGGTGCCGGTATCGGCGTCCCACTGCTGGATCGCGCCGAGGCCCGGTCCGCCGTGGTTCTCGCAAGTCACCTTCACCGGAACGGTGAAGCCGGGCAGACCCAACTCGGTCAGGCGCGCCTCGTCCACGTCGAGAGCTTCGTAGCCGTCACGCACCTGTGCGGGGGAGACGTCCATGGTGCCATGGATCTTCATGGCCGTGCGGATCGCCTCGGAAGCCCACATGGCCGCGACCATGCCGCGGCTGTAGAGCACCTCGCCCACGTGGCTGCCGTCACCGGCGGCCAGACCGGCGTCGATCACGTGCTTCTGGAGGTCGTCGTAGACGGGGAAGTCCTTGCCCGAGGCGTGGAAGGCGACGGCCTTGTAGCCGTCGGCGTCCTGGCCCGCGGGGGCCACGTCATTCTCGGAACCGGACCACCAGACGCCCACGAAGTGATCCATGGGGAAGCGGATGGAGGCGGCCTCCTTGATGGCGACCTGGTTCATCACGCCCCAGCCCCACATCATCACCCAGTCGGGACGCTCGCGGCGGACCTGCAGCCAGGTGGCCTTCTGCTCCTGACCGGGATGGTCGACCGGCAGCAGCAGCAGTTCATAGCCGTGCTTCTTGGCCAGTTCCTCCAGCGTGCGGATCGGCTCCTTGCCGTAGGCGGAGTTGTGGTAGACCAGCGCGATCTTCTTGCCGGAGACGTCCCCGCCTTCCTCGTCGATGATGTGCTTCACGATGATGGAAGCCGCATCCCAGTAGGTGCCGGGGAAGTTGAAGACGTAGGGGAAGATCTTGCCGTTGGCCGCCGAGGTGCGCCCGTAACCCATGGAGTGGATCGGGATCATGTCCTCGGTCGCCTTGGGGATCAGCTGATAGGTGATGCCCGTGGACAGCGGCTGGTAGACCAGGGAGCCCTGGCCCTTGGTGTTCTCGTAGCACTCGACGCCCTGCTGGGTGTTATAGGCCGTCTCGCACTCCACCAAGTTGATCTTCTGGCCCTCGATGCCGCCGTCGCGCTGGTTGAGCAGCGTGAAGTAGTCGGCGTAGCCATCGGCGAAGGGGATGCCGTTGGGGGCATAGGGGCCCGTGCGGTAGGCCAGCGAGGGGACGGTCAGGTCCGCGCTCGCCGGGGCGGCCAGCAGCGGAGCCGCGATCACGGCGGCCGCAACGGCCAGGGTCAATTTCTTGAACATTCTCGGAAGTACCTCCCTTTCGGTTCTTTTGGATGACGTCATTTCAGCATGTTTGCCTGCTTTGTTGTAGGGCCGCCTCGAACATCCCTCCTAGTGGGGGAAGGGCCAGAGGCGGAGCTTTTCCTTCGTGATCGCCCAGAGCCGCGCCAGGCCGTGCGGCTCCACGATCAGGAAGAAGATGATGAGCGCGCCGACGATGGTGATCTCGACATGCTTGGCGACCGCGATGTCGACGCCGAAGCCGCCGACCATCAGATTCTTCAGGAAGATCGGCATCAGCACCATGAAGGCCGCGCCCAGGAAAGAGCCCAGCATGGAGCCCAGCCCGCCGATGATGATCATGAAGAGCACCAGGAAGGACTGGTTGATGCCGAAGGCCTCGGTCGGCTCCGCCGCGCCGAACCAGACCGCGAAATAAAGCGCGCCCGCGACACCGACGTAGAAGGAGGAGATCGCGAAGGCGGAAAGCTTCGCCTTCAGGGGCGAGACGCCGATGATCTCCGCTGCGATGTCCATGTCGCGGATCGCCATCCAGGAACGCCCGATGCGCCCGCGCAGCAGGTTCTTCGCCGCAAAGCCCATGACCACCAGTATGCCCAGGCAGAAAAGGTAGGTCGCCGCAGGCGTCACGCCCGATCCGGTGACGGAATAACCGAAGATGGAACGCTCGGGCGCGGTGATCTGGCCGGTGGCCGAGTAGTTGTAGAACCAGGGCACCTTGTTGAAGAGCCAGACCAGGAAGAACTGCGCGGCCAGGGTCGCGACCGCCAGATAGAAGCCCTTGATGCGCAGCGACGGCAGACCGAAGAGCACGCCGACCGCCGCCGTGACGCCGCCCGAGAGCAGCACGCAGAACAGGATGTTGAGCTCCGGGAAGGCCGTCATGAGCTTGTAGCAGGCATAGGAGCCCACCGCCATGAAGCCGCCGGTGCCCAGCGATACCTGTCCGCAGTAGCCGGTCAGGATGTTGAGCCCGATCGCCGCCAGGGCGTAGATCAGGAAGGGCAGGAAAATGGAGTTGGCCCAGTAGTCGTCGATGAAGAAGGGCACGACCAGAAAGGCAACGGCCAGCAAGGCCCAGAAGGCGACCCGGTCCTGCAGCACCGGAAAGATCTGCTGGTCACGGGCGTAGCTGGTTTTGAAATCGCCGGTCTCGCGGTAAAGCACTGTCTTCTCCCCCGCCCGTTACACGCGCTCGATGATCTTCTCGCCGAACAGCCCCTGGGGCCTGAACAGCAGGAAGAACAGCGCCAGCACATAGGCGAACCAGTTCTCGATCGCCGAGAAGATGGTCGGGTCCGCGCCCATGAGCCAATTCAGGAAGTCGCCCAGATAGATCTCGGCGATCTTTTCCCCGACACCGATGATGAGGCCGCCGACGATGGCGCCGGGTATCGAGGTGAAGCCGCCCAGGATCAGCACCGGCAGCGCCTTCAGCGCTATCAGCGAGAGCGAGAACTGCACACCGGACTTGGAGCCCCACATGATCCCCGCGACCAGCGCCACGAAGCCCGCGATGGACCAGACGATGACCCAGATGGTGCGCAGCGAGATGCCGACCGACAGCGCCGCCTGGTGATCGTCCGCCACCGCGCGGAGCGCGCGGCCGATGCGGGTGTACTGGGAGAAAAGCGTCAGGGCCAGCACCAGGACACCGGCCGTCACCGCCGCCGCCACCTCCAGCTTCTCCACGTAGAGATTGAAGGAGTCGAGCATCCAGTCCGAGGCGCCGTTGGGCAGCCCGACGTCGAGGATCTTCACGTCGGACCCCCACATCAGGTCGCCGACGCCCTCCAGCACATAGGCCAGGCCGATGGTGGCCATGAAGAGGATGATCGGCTCCTGATTGACCAGATGGCGCAGCACGAAGCGTTCGATCAGGATCGCGACCACGATCATGACGGCCAGCGTCAGCGGGATCGCGACCCAGGCGGAGACGCCCAGCTTCTCCATGATCCCCGTCAGCGTCAGCGCCGCGAAAAGCGCCAGGACGCCCTGGGCGTAGTTGAAGATGCCCGAGGCCTTGAAGATCAGCACGAAACCCAGCGCGACCAGGGAGTACATCACCCCGGCCATCAGGCCGGAGATCACGGTTTCCAGGAAGAACATGAACTCGATTGGCACGGCCTTTTCCCTCTCCCCCTAGTCGTGCGAAACGCCGAGATAGGCGTCGATCACGGCCTGATTGCCGCGCACCTCGTCAGGGGTGCCGTCGCCGATCTTCTTGCCGTAGTCGAGCACGACCACGCGGTCGGAGATGTCCATCACCACGCCCATGTCGTGCTCGATGAGGGCGATGGTCGTGCCGAACTCCTCGTTCACGTCGAGGATGAAGCGGCACATGTCCTCCTTCTCCTCCACGTTCATGCCGGCCATGGGCTCGTCGAGCAGGAGCAGCTGGGGTTCGGCGGCCAGGGCGCGGCCCAACTCCACCCGCTTCTGCAGGCCGTAGGGCAGGCTGCCGACCGGTTTCTTGCGGATGTGCTGGATCTCCAGGAAGTCGATGATGCGCTCAACGAAGGCGCGGTTCTCCACCTCCTCGCGCTGCGCGGGTCCGTACCAGAGGGACTGCGCCAGCAGGTTGCTCTTCATGCGCGTCAGGCGGCCGGTCATGATGTTGTCCAGCGTCGACATGCCTTTGAAGAGCGCGATGTTCTGGAAGGTGCGCGCGATGCCCTGCTTGGCGATCTGGTGCGGCTTCATGGGCTTGCGCTTCTCGCCCTTGAAGTAGATCTCGCCTTCCTGCGGGTGATAGAAGCCGTTGATCACGTTCAGCATCGAGGACTTGCCGGCGCCGTTGGGGCCGATGATCGCGCGGATCTCCCCCTCGCGGATATCGAAGGAGATGTCCTTGATCGCGACCACGCCGCCGAAGCGCAGCGTGATGTTGCGCGCCTCCAGCATGACCTCTCCCACCCTATGGGGTTTCAGGCCATGCTCTTCCTCCAGCTTGGCGTAGGTCTGGTCGTCCTCTGCGGCCTCGGCGGCCGGATGGTTGCTCATGCTTTCTCCCCCGCTCTCACGCCGCCTTGCTTTCGCCGCCCGCCGGGAAGGTCTTGGCGTCGCGGATCTGCAAGGTTGCGGAGATCTTGCCCTTACGGCCGTCCTCGTAGGTCACTTCGGTCTCGGCGAAGACGGATTCGGAACCGTCGTAGAGCGCCTGGATCAAAGGCTGGTAGCGGTCGGAAATCACGGTACGCCGGACTTTCCGGGTGCGCGTGATCTCGCCGTCGTCGGCGTCCAGTTCCTTGTGCAGCACCAGGAAGCGCCGCACCTGGCAGGCCGCGAGAAAGGGATCCTCGGCGATGGAGCGGTTCGCCTCCTCCACGTGGCCCAGGATCATCTCGTAGACCTTGGGGTGCTGCGCCAACTCCTGATAGGAGGCGTAGGAGACGTTGTTGCGCTCCGCCCAGCTTCCCACCGCGCCCAGGTCGATGTTGATGAAGGCGGTCACGTAGTCGCGCTCGTGCCCGAAGGCCACGGCCTCCAGGATGTTGGGGAAGAACTTCAGCTTGTTCTCCACGTACTTCGGCGCGAAGAGCGAGCCGTCGTTCAGCTTGCCGACGTCCTTGGCGCGGTCGATGATCCGCAGGTGGCCGCTGTCCTCCTCGAAGAAACCGGCGTCGCCGGTATGGACCCATCCGTCCGGCGTCTTGGTTTCCGAGGTCGCCTCGGGGTTCTTGTAGTACTCGATGAAGACGCCGGGCGAGCGGTACATGACCTCGCCGTTCTCCGCGATCTTCACCTCCACCCCGGGGCTCGGCACGCCCACCGAATCGGCCCGCACCTCGCCATCGGGCTGCTGGGTGATGAAGACGCTGGCTTCGGTCTGGCCGTAGAGCTGCTTCAGGTTGATGCCGAGCGAGCGGTAGAACTGGAAGATCTCCGGCCCGATCGCCTCGCCCGCCGTGTAACCGACGCGCACCTTGCTCATGCCCAAGGTGTTCTTGAGCGGGCCGTAAATCAAGATCTCGCCCAGCTTGTAGAGCAGACGGTCGCCCAAGGAGACCGGCTTGCCGTCCAGGATGTCGCCGCCGACCCGCTCGGCATGCTTGATGAAGTAGTGGAACAGGCGGTGCTTGATCTTGCCCGCGTCCTCCATCCGGATCATCACTGTGGTCAGCAGGTTCTCGAAGATGCGCGGCGGGGCGAAGAAGAAGCTGGGGCCGATCTCCTTCAGGTCGGACATCATGGTCTCCGGGCTTTCCGGGCAGGCGACGCTGAAGCCGCAGACATAGGCCTGACCCATGGAGAAGATGAAGTCGCCGACCCAGGCCATGGGCAGATAGGCGAGCGTCTCGTCCTTGGCCGTCAGGCCGTCGAACTCCGCCGAGGCCCTGGCCGTGCTCAGCACGTTCTCGTTGGAGAGGATCACGCCCTTGGGCCGCCCCGTCGTGCCGGAGGTGTAGAGGATGATGCAGATGTCGTCGGGACCGCCCTTGTCGATCTCGGCGTCCAGGGCGGCCAGGGTTTCCGAGGCCGCGCGGCCCCGGTCCTGCACGTCCTTCAACTGGTGGAGGTGGCTGTGGTCGTAGTTCCGGAGCCCGCGCGCGTCGTCGTAGACGATTTCCTGAAGGCTCGGCACCCGCTCCTTGATGGAGAGCAGCTTGTCGACCTGTTCCTGGTTCTCGACCACGGCGAAGCGCACCTCGGCATGGTCCAGGACGTACTGCATCTCCTCGGCCACCGAATCCTGATAGACCGGCACCGGCACCGCGCCGATGCAGTGGGCCGCGACCATGGACCAGTAGAGCTGGGGCCGGTTGTCACCGACGATGGCGAGACGCTCGCCCCGCTTGAGCCCCAGATCGGCGAGGCCCGCCGCAAGCGCTCTCACCTCCCGGTCGACCTCTTTCCAGGTCCAGGACTGCCAGATTCCGTATTCCTTCTCGCGTGAGGCCGGGCGGTCGCCGTAGAGCGTGGCGTTGCGCCGCAAGAGCTTGGGAAAGCTGTCCAAACGGTCGTCGGCCATGGGCGTTCGCGTTGCCTCCCTAAAGGCGGTCCGGAGACCTCGACGCGGGGGCGCGCCGGTCCAGACTCAAAGCGTTCTTCATTTTGCTGCGGGAAGCTCTGGCGTCGCTATGCACGAAACCGCTCCGCGGAACTTCCTTCCACGAAGCCGGCGATCAGCGCCGTTTGACCCTCCCGATTCAACACGGCAGGTTCAAATCCCGCCGCAATTCATTGACCTTAGTTCGTAAAGCCTTCCTCAGAAGGCGTCAAGCAAGCTGAGGGGTGGGCCGGCTTCTCATGCAGGAAAACGCCTCAAACAACGCCCGGTCACATGTTCGGGAGACGCAGCCGCCGTAATGGTCTGTTCACCGGGCCTGTGTAATACTTCGTCTCATAGAAAAGATTCTGACTGAGGTTGAAGCGATGTCCCGGATGTTCCCTGTCGTGCAGGCGGCCCTTCTCGGCTGCCTTCTGGTTTTCGCCCTCCCGCAGAGGGGCATGGCGCAGGCCTCGCCTGACGGCGCGGAGGCGCTGAAATCCGAGTTGCAGGGCATCCTGGACCTCTACAACGCCGTGGCGGCGCCGGAGTACGGCGGCGATATCTACTTCGTCGACGAGATCGCCGTGACGCCCGCGGACGATCGCTACGAGGTGCTGCTGCGCAACCTGCGCGTCGCCTTCGCCAGCGAGGAGGAATCCTTCGGTCTGGCCATGGGCGACGTCTCGCTCGACATGGCCCCGCTCGGCGATCAGCGCTATGCGGTCAGCGGCCTGGGGCCGCTCACGCCCTTCACGGTCTACGGCGACAGCGGACAGGCCGAAGGCCAGGTGACCTTCGAGGCGCCGCGCCTGGAAGGCGTGCTCTCGACCCGCTTCATGAACTTCCTGCAACTCGACGCGGGCGCCGAGGCCATGGAGGTGACGCCGCTTCAGGAACCGGGCCTGCTGCGCAGCGGTGCGATCAACATGCTTGTCGCGACCCAGGAGCCCTCCCCGGGGGTCTTCGATCAGGAAGCCTCGAGCGAGTTCCTGGACATCACCTTCCGCGAGGGCGGCTCGGAGCTGATGCGCATCGACCGGGTCTTCGCGACCTCCAGCGCCAAGGGCATCGACGCCGCGGCCACCCTTGAGTTGATGGAGCAGCTCTCGACCGGTGAACTGGTCAAGGAGTACTTCGATATCGGCAGCATCATGGCGGTCCTGCCGGGCTTCGGCGATTCGCGCTTTCAGATGGACGGGCTGTCCTTCGCGTCGGACGACGGCACCCTGATCTCCCTCGGCCAGGTGATCTTCGCGGGCGGCTACGAGGGCGGCGACGGCCCCCTCTCCTCGGGACATTTCGAGCTGTCCTTCCTGGACATCGGGGCCAGCGGTCCGGGGCTGGGCGCCCAGGGTCTCGACCCGCGCCTCATCCCGACCCACTTCTCCCTGAAGGCCAGCATGGACAAGCTGCCCAACGACGACATCCTGGACTTCCTGTCGCACTTCGCGAACACCGCGGCCCTCGCCGATGCGGAGGAAGCGCCGGACCTGGACCCCGAGGCCACCATGATGCTGGCCGACGACCTGGTGAACAGCCTGGCCGCGAGCGGCTCCACCTTCACCATTGACGAACTCTCCTTTGCCAACAAGGTGAGCGCACTGGCCGGCACCGGCCGCTTCCGCGCGAACCCCCAGGCAGCCTTCAAGACCGACGGCTTCTTCCGCATGCAGGTCGCCGGGATGAGCAACCTGCAAGCCATGGCGCAGGAGATGGCGGCCAGCCAGAACCCGGAGGTGCGCCAGAACGGCCAGGGCCTTCTGGGCATGCTGGGGCTGATGATGATCTACGCGCAGGGGCCGGAGGCGCCGGAGCCGACGGTCCAAGGCGCGCTGGCCTACGACTTCAAGCTGCTGCCCAACGGCTCCCTCACCATCAACGGCACCCCGCTGCTGCCGCCCGCCCAGCAGTAGCGGTTATCTCTACTTGATCGAGAGGTTGCCGTCGATTTCGTGGTCAAGGCCCAGGCCCTCGATGGAGATGACGGCCTTAACCTTGACCTGGTCGCCGGACTTAACCGCGCCGCTTTCGACGCCGGCGCGCACGGCCTGCTCGATCTCCCGCTGGGAGGTGACGCCGACGGTCTTCAGGAACTTGCGCAGTTCCATGTTGAAGTTGTCTTCATCCATTTTTGGGTTCCTTTCGCCTTGGTCTCTGTGGGAGCGTTGGCTGTCTCCTTACCTGTGATGTGGCGATTAAGGAAGCAAGAATGAACCTACACAGACTCCTCCAGGATCGGCGGGACGCCTGCAATCCGATCCGTGTCGTCCTGATCGGCGCGGGGAAGTTCGGCTCCATGTTCCTGTCTCAAGCCCGCGTGACGCCGGGCATCCATCTGCTGGCCCTGGCCGACCTGTCGCCTGAGCGCGCGAAGAAGGCGCTAGTCACCACCGGCTGGGAGGAGCAGCAGAGCACCGCCGGCAGCCTCTCCGAAGCGGAGGCCAAGGGAGCCACCTTCATAACCGACGATGCCGCCGCCGCCATCGCCTTTGGCGCGACCGAGGTGGTGATCGACGCAACCGGGAGCCCGGCAGCGGGCGTCGCCCACGCCCTGCTCTGCTCCGAGCAGGGAAAACACATCGTCATGGTGAACGTGGAAGCCGACGTGCTGGCCGGCCCCCTGCTGGCCGAGCGTTGCCGACAGGCTGGCGTGGTCTATTCCATGGCCTACGGCGATCAACCGGCCCTGATCTGCGAGATGGTGGACTGGGCGCGGGCCTGCGGGTTCGAGATCGTGGCCGCGGGCAAGGGCACCAAGTACCTGCCCGCCTTCCACGAATCCACACCCGATACCGTCTGGGGCCACTTCGGCATGACGCCCGAGCGGGCCGCGGAAGGCGGTATGAACCCACAGATGTTCAATTCCTTCCTGGACGGCACCAAGTCGGGTATCGAGATGGCGGCGGTGGCCAACGCGACCGGCCTGACGCCGCCGGACGAGGGGCTTTCCTTCCCGCCCTGCGGCGTCGACGACCTGCCGTTCATCCTGCGGCCCAAGGCGGAAGGCGGACGGCTTCAGCACAAGGGGCAGGTCGAGGTCATCTCCAGCGTCGAGCGCGACGGGCGCCCGGTCTTCCGGGACCTGCGCTGGGGCGTCTACACGGTTTTCGAGGCGCCCTCCGACTACGCCGCGCGCTGCTTTGCCGAATACGGCCTCGACACCGATCCCAGCGGCCGCTACGCCTCCATGTACAAGCCCTTCCACCTGATCGGGCTGGAGCTGGGAATCTCCGTCGCCAGCGCCGCGCTGCGCGGGGAGCCGACCGGGACCACCCGCGCCTGGAGCGGGGACGTGGCGGCGGTCGCCAAGCGCGACCTGGCCGTGGGCGAGACCCTGGACGGCGAAGGCGGCTTCACCGTCTGGGGCAAGCTGCTGCCCGCCGCGCGCAGCCGTGACGTGGGCGCGCTGCCCATCGGCCTTGCCCACAAGCTGACGCTGACCCGGCCGGTCGCAAAGGGCGGGGTCGTCACCTGGGCGGATGTCGCCGTGAACGAGGAGAGTCAGGCCATGGCCGTGCGGCGGGAGATGGAGGCGCGCTTCTAGAGGCCGCCGGCGCGCTGCTGAAGGTCGGCATGGCGCTCGGCTTCACGCCGCACCTCTTCCTTGGGCAACAGCCAGAGCCGCACCGCGAGCGCCGCCGCGCCGGAGAGGAACATGACCGCCCACATGGCCTGGGCCGTGCCGTCGGCGAGCTGGCCGACCAGAACGCCGGAGAGAGCGGCCGTCATCATCTGCAAGAACCCCAGCAGCGCCGAGGCGGAACCCGCCATGCGCGGAAAGGGCCCGATGGCCGAGGCGAAGGCGTTGGGCAGCACCATGCCCATGCCGACCATGAAGGGGAAGATCGGCGCCAGGATCGCCCAAAGCTGCAAGACCCCGGAAAAGGCGAGCAGCGCGCCCGCCAGGCCGGACAGGCAGGTCAGCAGCGTGCCGATCAGGATCAGGCGGTCGCCGCCCAGCCTGCGGCTGGCCTTGCCGGAGAAGAAAGCGCCGCTCATGAAGCCGAGAACGAAGACCAGGAAGCAGAACCCGAAGTAGGCCGGATCGATCTCCAGGACCTCGATGATCACGAAGCTGGCCCCGGAGATGAAGGCGAAGAGCCCGGCGAAACTGGCCGCGTTGATCCCGCAGTAGCTAATGAAGATGCGGTTGGAGAGCAGCGCGCGGTAGTTGGCCAACAGGCGGCCCGGGCGCGTGGCGTTCGGGTCTTTCCAGCGGTTGCTTTCCTTCAGCACCGCGACCACCAGCGTCAGGGCAAAACCGCCATAGAGAAGCATGGCGGCGAAGCTGGAGCGCCAGCCGACGACCACCTCCAGCACTCCGCCGATCATGGGACCGATGGCGGGCGCCACGGCCATGGCGGTGGCGATATAGGACATGATGCGCCCCGCGTCCTCCCGGCCGTAGACGTCGCGCACGATGGCGCGGCCCACGACCGGCCCGACGCAAGCGCCCAGCGCCTGCAGCACCCGGCCCGCGATCAGCGCTTCGATGGAACTGGCCAGCGCGCAGAAAAGACTGGCCGCGATGTAGAGCAGCAGCCCGCCGATCAGGACCGGACGCCGCCCGAAACGGTCGGAGAGCGGCCCGTGCACGAGCTGCGCGATGGCGATGCCGAAGACGAAGGCGGAGAGGGTGAGCTGCGCCTGCCCGGCGCTGGCCATCAGGTCGACGCGCATGGAGGGCAGCGAGGGCAGGTAGAGGTCCGTGGAGACGGGCCCCATCGCCACCAGACCGGTCAGGATCGCCGCCAGATAGGGCGCCTGGCCGGGCAGGGACTCCGGCTTCTTCTGAGGGTCGGCGGCGCTTGTCACCTCGCGCGTGCTCCTATTGGTTCTTTACCTGGGGCCGCCACAGGACCGATGCTGGCCGCGACGGATGAACCCGAGATGCGAAGAGTCCTCCCATGACCGAGAAGACCAAAGACTTTCCCTCCGCGCCGGACTTCGGCCGCTCCCTGAAAGGGGTCGGCCTCAATCTACTGGTCCCCGACGTGCTGCGCGAGGTCGAGTTCCTGCGCGGCGTCCTCGGCGTGGCGGTCCTGACGTCCGACCGGGACTTCGCGGTTCTCTCCCACGCCGGACAGGTCTGGATGCTGCACGGCGACCAAACCTATGGCGAACATCCGCTTCTGGAGCTTACCGGAGACGGCGCGCTCAGGGGCGTCGGCCTGGAGATCAGGCTCTACGATCTGGATCCCGAGGCCTGCCAGCAACGCGCCGAGGCCGGGGGCTACACGGTTCTGGCCCCTTGCGCCCACAAGCCCCACGGGCTCTACGAGTGTTATCTCGTCTCGCCTGCGGGCTACGTCTACGTGCCCGGCGTCGCGTCCCACGAACTGGGTTGAGACGCCTCCGCGGCGGACAGCCGTCAGTAGCGATACTGGTCGCTCTTGAAGGGACCGGACACCTCGACGCCGATGTAGTCGGCCTGCTCCTGGGTCAGCTTGGTCAGCTTGGCGCCGACCTTCTCCAGATGCAGGGCCGCCACCTTCTCGTCCAGATGACGCGGCAGGACATAGACCTTGTTCTCGTATTCGCCGTGGTTGTTCCAGAGCTCGATCTGCGCCAGCACCTGGTTGGTGAAGGAGGCGCTCATCACGAAGCTCGGGTGGCCGGTGGCGTTGCCCAGGTTGACCAGACGGCCCTCCGACAGCAGCACGATGCGGTGGCCGTCGGGGAACTCGATCTCGTCCACCTGCGGCTTCACGTTGTCCCACTTCATGTTGCGCAGGGCGTCGACCTGAATCTCGTTGTCGAAGTGGCCGATGTTGCAGACGATCGCGCGGTCCTTCATCTGGCGCATGTGGTCCAGCGTGATGATGTCGCTGTTGCCGGTGGCGGAGACGAAGATGTCGCCCTTGCTGGCGACGTCGTTCATGGTCACGACCTCGTAGCCCTCCATCGCGGCCTGAAGCGCGCAGATGGGGTCGACCTCGGTGACCATCACGCGGCAACCGGCCTGACGCAGCGACTGGGCCGAGCCCTTGCCGACGTCGCCGTAGCCGTTCACCACGGCGACCTTGCCGGCCATCATGACGTCGGTGCCGCGGCGGATCGCGTCCACCAGGCTCTCACGGCAGCCGTAGACGTTGTCGAACTTCGACTTGGTGACGGAGTCGTTGACGTTGATCGCCGGCATCTTGAGCGTGCCCTTCTTGGCCATCTCGTAGAGCCGGTGCACGCCGGTCGTGGTCTCTTCCGAGACGCCGCGAATCTCCTCCATCAGCTGCGGGTGCTTGTCGTGCACCAGCAGGGTCAGGTCGCCGCCGTCGTCCAGCAGCATGTTGGGCTTCCAGCCGCCCGGGCCCGACAGGGTCTGCTCGATGCACCACCAGTACTCCTCCTCCGTCTCGCCCTTCCAGGCGAAGACCGGCACGCCGGAGGCGGCGATGGCGGCGGCGGCATGGTCCTGGGTGGAGAAGATGTTGCAGGAGGACCAGCGCACTTCGGCGCCCAGCGCGACCAGGGTTTCGATCAGCACGGCGGTCTGGATGGTCATGTGCAGGCAGCCGGTGATGCGCGCGCCGGCGAGCGGCTTCTTCGCGCCATACTCCTCGCGCAGGGCCATCAGGCCCGGCATCTCGACTTCGGCCATGGCGATTTCCTTGCGGCCCCAATCGGCAAGCGAGATGTCCTTGACCTTGTAGTCGTTCGAATCAGTCATGGCCGGGCAACCTTTTAGTTGTAACAGTGATTGTCTGGGATGAAGCCAAAAGGCTTAGACCGGGGAGATAGCAGCAAGCCCCCGCGAGGGCAAGGGCAAGCCCTTCCGTCAGGCTCAGGCGCTGCTTCTCGCGGCGTCTCTTAGAGCCGGTTTCGACCCGCATTCGTCGAGGAGAGCAGAAATCGATTCGCTGTCCGCGCACTGCATGACCGCCCGCGCGCAGCGCTCCGACGAAGCCATGTCCAGCTCCCGGATCCGGTTCTTGACCCTGGGAAGCGCGGTGGAGGCCATGGAAAGCTCCCGCACGCCCAGGCCGATCAGAAGCGGAGTGTAGCGCGGATCGCCCGCCATCTCGCCGCAGATCGAAACCGGTATCCCGGCGCGCTGTCCGGCGCCGATGGCGAACTGAATGAGCCGCAGCACGGCGGGGTGCAACGGGTTGTAGAGGTGCGCCAGCCGCTCGTCGCCACGGTCGATGGCGAGCGTATAGCTGGTCAGGTCGTTGGTGCCGAGCGCGAAGAAATCGCTGACCTCGGCCAGGGCGTCCGCGGCCAGGGCCGCGCCCGGCACCTCGATCATGATGCCCAGCGGCGGCAGGCGGTCCGGCAGGCGGCGGCCCTCGGCGCGCAGCTGCGCGGCCACGCGCTCCATGATCAGGCGCACGGCCTGCACCTCTTCCAGGGCGGAGATCATCGGCAGCAGGATGCGCAGCGGCCCATGCGCGCTGGCCCGCAGGATGGCGGCGAGTTGACGTTCCAGCAGTTCCGGCTCGCGCAGGCCGAGACGCACGGCTCTCAGGCCCAGCGCCGGGTTGACGCTCTCACCGTGGCGCTCCGCGATGGAGGCGGCCAGCTTCTCGCCGCCCACGTCCAGCGTGCGCACCGTGACCGGCCGCCCGGCCATGCCTTCGATGATCTCGACCAGACCGCGGTACTGCTCCTCCTCGTCGGGCAGGTCCTCGCGGTTCATGAACAGGAACTCCGTGCGCAGCAGGCCGACGCCCTCGGCCCCGGCCATCACCGCCTGACCGATCTCGCGCGGCAGCTCCAGGTTCGAATGCAGCGTGATGCGCACCTCGTCGCGGGTCACCGCCGGCAGGTCGCGCAGCTTGGAAAGCTCCACTGCTTCGGCCTTGAAGGCCTCGCGCTTCAGCTCGTACTCGCGCAGCCGCGCCTCGCTCGGGTTGACGATCACCAGGCCGCGCGAGCCGTCCACGATCACCTGCGCGCCGCCCCGGGCCACCTGCAACAGGCCGTCGCAGCCCAGAACGGCGGGCAAACCGAGCGAGCGGGCCATGATCGCCGTGTGCCCCTCGGTGCCGCCGATCAGTCCGGCGAACCCGGCGATCCGCTTGGGATCCATGAGCGCGGTGTCCGCGGGCGTAATCTCCTCGGCCAGCACGATGGTGCCGGGCTGTAGATCGCCAAAGCCGACGAAGGCCCCCTCGTCGGTCAGATTGCGCAGGATGCGGTCACCCACCTCCCGCACCTCCTGCGCGCGGGACTTGAGGTAGGGGTCGTCGATCGATTCGAACTGCTCGGCCAGCGCCTCGATCTCCTGCCAGACCGCCGCCTCTGCGTTCAGGCCCTGCTGCTCGATCCGCTGGGTCACGCCGCGCAGAAGCCGGGCCGAGTCGAGCATCTGCATGTGCGCGTCCAGCAGGTAGCCCAGCTCCTCGGCCGCGACGCTGCCGTGCAGGTCGGCGGACTTGATCCGCAGTTTCTGAAGCTGACGCCGCCCGCTGGTGACCGCCATCTGGAAGCGGGCCGCCTCCTCTCCGCGCTCCTCGACAGGCACCTCGCGCTCGGAGAAGGAGAGCGCGCCGCGCTCGCGCAGATGCGCCGGGCCGATCGCCACACCGGGAGAGACGGCCAGCCCCTCGAAGACGATCTCTTCGCCGGGCGGCGGCGTGCGCGCCGATTTTTTCGGGTCAGTCTTCATTGAACCGGTCCAGGATCAGCTTGGTCAGCGCCTCCAGCGCGGCCTCCGCGTCGGAACCCTCGCCCCTCAGTTCGATCTCCGTGCCGGGGGCGGCGGCCAGCATCATCAGGCCCATGATCGACCCGCCGGGCACTTCGGTGTCGTCCTTCACCACGGTGATGTCGGCCTGGTAACTGCCGGCGACCTTGACGAACTTCGCAGCCGCGCGGGCGTGCAGACCGCGCTGGTTGCAGATCGTCACCTTCCGGCTGAGTTCCTTGGCCGCTTCGCTCATGTCCCTTGCCCGCCTCAAACCTTGGCGCGCTTGGCGCTGGACATAAGCTGGGAGGCGACATGGATGTACTTGCGGCCCGCCTCCTGCGCTTCCAGAACGGCGGTGGAGAGGTCCTTGTCGCGGCGCAACTCGGCCAGCTTTATCAAGAGCGGCAGGTTGACGCCGGCGACCACCTCGATCCGCCCGGCCTCCATCACCGAAATGGCGAGGTTGGAGGGCGTGCCGCCGAACATGTCGGTCAGGATCACCACGCCCTTTCCAGTGTCCACCTTGTCGCAGGCGGCGAGGATCTCGCGGCGGCGCGCCTCCATGTCGTCCTCGGGCCCGATGCAGACGGCGGCGACGCCGGCCTGCTCGCCCACCACGTGCTCCATGGCGTCCATGAATTCATCGGCCAGGCGGCCATGGGTTACCAATACGATCCCGATCATGGCGTTTTTTCTCTTGTCCCTCTTCGCGAAGCGGCTCGCGCCGTCTCCAGTCACAAAATCCCGTCCGTTCTACGCCCGTTGGGCCGGCGGTTCCAGGGTGCGCGCTTCACCTTCGCCCCCCGGCAGGTCCCGGTGACCCAAGGTGACGCTGCGACCTTGAGTCAAAAGCCATTGGGCCAGCCTCTCGGCGATCGCAACCGACCGATGACGCCCGCCCGTGCAGCCAATGGCAAGCGTTAGATAGCTCTTTCCCTCCGCTTCGTAGCGCGGCAACAGGGGCCCGAGCAAGGAAGTCAGACGTTGGTAGAAGTCGTCGAACCCCGGATCGGCCTCGACATAGCGCGCCACGGCCATGTCCAGGCCGGTCAGCGGGCGCAGCTCCGCCTGATAGTGCGGATTGCGCAGGAAACGCACGTCGAACACCAGATCGGCCTCGCGCGGCAAGCCCTTGCGGTAGGAAAAGGAGGTCACGAAAAGGCTCAAGCCCGAGGTCTTCTCCAGGCCCAGGTGCCCGGAAAGAACGCGGCCCAGCTCGCTGGTGTGCAGGTGGCTCGTGTCGATGTGGATGCCCGCGCGCTGTCGCAAGGGGGCCAGCAGCGCGCGCTCGGCGGCGATCCCGTCGGCCAGGGGCCGGTCGGTCGCCATGGGATGGCGGCGGCGCGTCTCGGTGAAGCGGCGCACCAGCACCTCGTCCTCGCAGTCCAGGTAGACCAGCCGCAGGTCGTAGCCCGGATTGGCGAGCAGGGCGTCGAGCGTCTCCAGGAAGGCCTGGGTCGCAAAGCCGCGGGTGCGCGTGTCGGTGCCGATGGCCAGCGGCCGGCCCCGCTCCTCGTCCTTCAGGACCCGCTTCAAGAGGCGCAGCGGCAGGTTGTCGATGGCCTCGAAGCCCTGGTCCTCCAGAATGCGCAGCGCCGTCGAGTGGCCGGCGCCGGAAAGCCCCGTCACCAGAACCACCAGCGGCGCCTCGGCGCTGGAGCGCTGCTCGGAGAAAGACTCGATCACGCCATGACGCGGCAAGCCCTCCAAGGCCAGACGCAGCTTCAAGGGCGCGGAGGCGGCGAAGGGGTCGAGCGCGATGCGCGGCAGTTCCACCCCGCCCAAGCTCTCGCTCTGCGGATCGGGCAGGCGCTCCACCGCGCCGGAGCCGACCAGATCGACGATCAATTCCAGGGTCGTCTCGCTCAAGGAGGGCACGCGCCGGATGCCGACGCCCCGGACCTCGAGCTTGCCCGCGATGCTGTCGGGCGAGCGCGCGATCAGCCGGCCGTCCGTTTCGCTCAGAAGGGTCTGGTCGTCGGCGACCAGCCTGGCGCCCTCCTCGATCAGGCGCAGGGCGAGGTCCGACTTGCCGGAGCCCGAGGGACCACGCAGCAAGAGCCCGCGCCCCTCAAGGGCGAGGCAGGTCGCGTGAACCAGCGTTTCCGCTTTGGGCGTCTCCGGCAAGGGCAGCTTCCCTCTCCCCCGCGCCTTGCTCAGGGTGGCGCGCTTTGACCCATTTAGCCCGCAAGCTTACTCCAGCGGCAAGCGAACGACAAAGCGCGCGCCGGAGATCTTCCCGTCTTCGCCGACACGGTTCTGCGCCCAGAGCCGCCCGCCGTGGGCCTCCACGATCTGCTTGGAGATCGAGAGGCCGAGGCCGGAATGAGTGCCGAACTTCTCGCCGCTGGGCCGTTCGCTATAGAAACGGTCGAAGATCGCCTCCAGCTTGCCTTCGGGGATGCCCGGCCCCTGGTCGTCGACGATGACCCGGGCCGAGCCGCCGTCGCTTTCCAGGCTGAGCGTGACCCGTCCGCCCGGCGGGCTGAAGGAGATGGCGTTGGTGATGAGGTTGCGGATCACCTGGCCCAGTCGGCCTTCGATGCCCAGGACCATCAGGGGCTTATCGCCCTCCGGCACGTGAATGTCGAAGCTGGGCCATTCCGGCTTCTCGCTGGCGGCGTAGGAATCGAAGACCGCGCGCAGCAGGCGGCGCAGGTCGACCGGCTCGGTCTCCGCGCGGCTCAACTCGGCGTCCAGGCGCGAGGCGTTGGAGATATCGCTGATCAAGCGGTCAAGCCGCTGCACGTCGTCCAGGATGATCCCCATGAGGCGCTTCTGCTGGGCGGGGTCCTCGACCAGCGTCACGGTCTCCACCGCGCTGCGGACCGAGGTCAGGGGGTTCTTGATCTCGTGGGAGACGTCGGCGGCGAAGCGCTCGATGGCGTCCATTCGGTTCCAGAGCGCCTCGGTCATCTCGCGCAGCGCGCCGGAGAGGTCGCCGATCTCATCGCGCCGGTGCGAAAGGTCGGGCAGCGCCACCTGCCGGTTCTTCGAGCGCCGCACCTGATCGGCGGCCTCGGCGAGGCGGCGAATCGGGCGGGCGATGGTGCCGGTCAGATAGGCCGAGAGCAGCACCGTGACCGCCAGCGCCACGGCGAAGACCACCAGGATGTCGCCGCGGCGGTCGCGCACGGCGGCCTCGACCTCCTCCCCGTCCTTGGAGAGCATCAACGCGGCCAGCACCTGGCGGTAGCGTTGCAGCGGCACGGCGACGGAGATCACCAGACCGCCGCTGCCGTCGCGCCGGGCCACGGCGTTGCTGGCGCCGTTCAGCGCCCGCTCGACCTCGGCGTAGTCGCTCGCCTCCTGTCCCTGGCGCTCCCGGTAGAGCGGCAGGTCGGCGGCGACGGAGAAGGTCAGCAGGATGCGGTCGTAGAGGCGGCTGAGCCAGAGGCGCAGGCCCTCCTCACCGCCCGGCGGCGGCAGTTCCTCCACCTCGATCCCGCCGACCACGCCGGAAAAGCGGGAGGAGTCGGCGACCAGAGCCCCGTTCTGCACGAAGATGCGGGCGCGCACCTTGGAATCGCCGAGCAGCAGGCGGGTGATGCGGGCTGCCTGTTCGCCCACCAGTCGCTGCTCGCCGTTGGTCGCGACCACCACGGCGCCCCCGGCAAGGGCGAAGGCGTAGGCGCGGGCCTGGGTGGAGAGCGACTGCATCTCCGCCTCGATCAGGCCGTCGCGGTAGTCCTCAAGGTGCAGCAGGCCGAGAATCGGGATCAGCAGCACGAGGGTGTTCAACAGCAGGATGCGGCGGCCGAGCGGTGAGCGCCAGCGCGCGCGGTCCAGGCGCTTGCGGCGGGCGCGCGCGCTCTTTTCAACCTCGCTTTCGCTGTCCCGGCCCTCGAAGGCCTGATGGCTGTCGCTTCCGGCTACCATGATCCCCCAAAAAACGCCGAACCGCAGGGCCGCCGTGGCGGCGGCCCGCAGGCTCAGCTTTCCTTATAGCGGTAACCGACGCCGTAGAGGGTCTCGATCTGCTGGAAATCGTCGTCGATCGCCTTGAACTTCTTGCGCAGGCGCTTGATGTGGCTGTCGATCGTGCGGTCGTCCACATAGATCGACTCGCCGTAGGCGGCATCCATGAGCTGATCGCGGTTCTTGACGTGTCCGGGCCGTTGGGCCAGCGCCTTCAGGATCAGGAACTCCGTGACCGTGAGGTTCACCGGCTCACCCTTCCAGGTGCAGAGGTGGCGGCTGGGGTCGAGCATCAGGTCGCCGCGCGTCACCGGCTTGTCGGCCTCGCTGGTTCCCGGACCTTCGCCCGAGAGCCGTTCGCGGCGCAGCAGCGCGCGGATGCGCTCGATCAGGAGTCGTTGGGAGAAGGGCTTGGTGATGTAGTCGTCCGCACCCATGCGCAGGCCCAGGACCTCGTCCACTTCATCGTCCTTGGACGTCAGGAAGATCACCGGAAGCTGCGAGGATTCGCGCAGGCGGCCAAGAAGCTCCATGCCGTCCATGCGCGGCATCTTGATGTCGAGCACGGCCAGATCGACGGGGTTCGCGGAGAGGCCGCGCAAGGCCTCCGACCCGTCGTTATAGGTGCGCACCTTGTAGCCTTCCGCCTCCAGCGCCATGGTGACGGAGGTCAGAATGTTGCGGTCGTCGTCGACCAAGGCGATCGTGGCTTGCATGACCTTGTTTCGCTCCTCGCCCAATCTTCGCCCCGCTTGCAGCCGGGCAGGTTTTATGTGGTGATTCCCAGCAGTTGCTGCAAAGTCCCGCTCAGAATAGCAGGTCCCTTCTCTCGCCGCACTGTGGCGCGAATGGGGCGCTGCCAAGGTGATTGAGGGGCGCCCTTGGAGGAGGAATCGAGGCCATGAGCGAACCAACACCGGCCGAGGAGGTCCGCCGCCTTCTCGACGAAACGGACGAGGCGGCGTTGGCGACCCGGTTGGTGAGCGAACCGGACGGTCCGCCCTATGTCTCCCTGGTGCTGCTGGGCCGCGACGCGCGGCCCGGTCCTTTGCTTCTGATCTCCCAGTTGGCCGATCACACCAAGAACCTCTCGGCGGACCCGGCAGCCTCGCTCCTGCTGCGCTCTGACGCGGCGGGCGACCCTCTGGCCCAGGCGCGGGTCACGCTTCTGGGGCGCGCGCTCCGCGAGCCGGCGGAACGGCGCGAAGCCAACAAGGCGGCCTTTCTGGAGCGCCACCCCTCGGCGGCGCTCTATGCCGACTTCGGCGATTTCGCTTTCTGGCGTTTCGAAACCGAAAAGGCCCATCTGGTCGCCGGATTCGGCCGCATCCACTGGCTGGAGAGGGCCGAACTCGGCTTCTGAACAGCCGTCCGCTTCCTGAATCCAGGGTTCTCCCCGTTTAATTTCCCGATTCGGGCTTTCGGTTCTTGCCAAGGCGAAAGCCGAGGGGGCATAACCTTCTTCACCCTGACCGGCAAAGTCCGGCCCGCGGGGAAAGAAAAAAGAGGAGCGGCGTCCCTTTAAGGAGACCCCTCCCGCCAAAGGGAAGAAGCCAAAGGGCAGAGGAACGAAACCCCAGGAAGTTCGAAGGAGACCCCTCAGCGTGAGCACCCAGGACATCGGCAGCGTCATCAGCCGTCACGGCTTGGCCAATCACGGGCTACGCCACTATCACACCGCCTATTGGAACCTGCACAGCGCGCAGCTTATCCAGACCGCGATCAAGCGCGGCGAGGGCGAGCTTGCGCGCGGCGGCGCCTTCGTCGCCCTGACCGGCGACCAGACGGGGCGCTCGCCCAACGACAAGTTCATCGTGGAGGAGCCGGCGACGCGCGACTCGATCTGGTGGGGCAAGGTCAACGTGGCGACCACGGACGAGTCCTACCGCCGCCTCTACGGCAAGGTGACCGCCTACCTGCAGGACCGCGACCTCTTCGTGCAGGACCTCTTCGCCGGGGCCGATCCGGAATACCGCCTGAAGGTGCGCGTGGTCTCCGAAAACGCCTGGCACGCGCTCTTCGCGCGCAACATGTTCATCGAGCCGGGCCACGACCAGCTTGCGGACTTCGCGCCGGACTTCACCGTGCTGCACGCCCCGCACCTGGAGGCCGACCCCGAGACGGACGGCACCAACTCCTCCACCTTCATCGTGGTGAACTTCTCTGAGCGCACCATCCTGATCGGCGGCACGCGCTATGCCGGCGAGATCAAGAAGTCCATCTTCTCGATCCTCAACTACCTGCTGCCCGAGCGCGACGTGCTGCCGATGCACTGCTCGGCCAACATCGGGGAGGCTGGCGACACCGCGATCTTCTTCGGGCTCTCCGGGACCGGCAAGACCACGCTATCCGCCGACCCGCACCGCCGCCTGATCGGCGACGACGAGCACGGCTGGTCCGACAAGGGCGTCTTCAACTTCGAGGGCGGCTGCTACGCCAAGGTGATCCGCCTGTCCCAGGAGGCCGAGCCGGAGATCTACGCCACCACCAGCCGCTTCGGCACGATCCTGGAGAACGTGGTGATGGACCCGCTGACCGGCGGGCTCGACCTGGATGACGCGCGCTACACGGAGAACACGCGCGCCTCCTACCCCATCGACTTCATTCCCAACATCGCGCCCGGCGGCCAGGGCAACCAGCCGCAGAACATCGTCATGCTGACCGCCGATGCCTTCGGCGTTCTGCCGCCGATCTCCAAACTGACGCCCGAACAGGCCATGTACCACTTCCTGTCCGGCTACACCGCGCGCGTCGCCGGGACCGAGCGGGGCCTGGGCAGCGAGCCGCAGGCGACCTTCTCAACCTGTTTCGGCGCGCCCTTCATGCCGCGCCACCCCAGCGTCTACGCGAAGATGCTGGGCGAGAAGATGGCCAAGACCGGGGCCAACTGCTGGCTGGTCAACACCGGCTGGTCGGGCGGCGCCTATGGCGTGGGCGAACGCATGAAGATCCGCCACACCCGCGCCATGCTGAAGGCCGCGCTGGAAGGACAGCTCTCCGCCGTCGCCTCCAATACCCATCCGGCCTTCGGGCTGCTGGTCCCCAGCAACTGCCCGGACGTACCCGACGAGGTGCTGGACCCGCGCCAGACCTGGGCCGACAAGAAGGCCTACGACCAGACCAGCCGCGAGCTCTCACGCCGCTTCGAAGACAACTTCAAGCAGTTCGAGTCCCACGTCAGCGAGGACGTCAAGGCCGCGGGCATCTACGCGGCGGCCTAAGGGGGCGCAAACCGCCCATCCTTCTGGACGCGGGCGAGAACGCCCGCTCCTCAGGATGAGGAAGCGGCGGCGGAACCGGGGGATCAGCGACAGCACAACACCCCCCTCATCCTGAGGAGGCCGCGAACGCGGCCGTCTCGAAGGATGGGCGGCGCTTGGCCTCCAGCCCTTCACCTCCTCAGCCCCTCAGTGCGCGTC
>JARRJC010000029.1 GCA_037379885.1 Limibacillus sp. | reverse complement strand
CCTGACCGAACTCGGCGTGCCCTGCCCGAACATCTTCACCGGCCAGCAAGACCTGCACGGGCCGTTGGAGTGGATCAGTGTGCAGGACATGGCGGCGTCGCTCAGGGTTTGTCTGAGGATCGTCGAGCAGGCGGCGAAGGCATAGGGGGCTGTCGGGCCCCGCGCCGGTCCTTCAGGGCCGGCGTGGAGTCAGTGGCAGTGCAGGGGTTGCGAACCCGCGTGGCAGCACTGGCCTTCGGGCGAGTCCTTCCTGCAGCCACCAGAATGGGAAACGGCGGAATCCGCGTTTCCGGCGACCGTGAGGCTTGTGGCATCGCGATCCGCCGCTTCGGGCAGGGACGACAATGCAAGGACCATGAAGGCCACAAACGCTTGATTCATAAGAGAATTCTTTCGTAGATGCGCAGCTCGTTAATCTTAACACAACCTTAAGAAAAAAGAAATGAGAGAAACAATCTATGCGTGATTTCGGGGTATTGCCGGGTTTGATGCCGCTTTGGATTGCAGCCCTTTGAGAACCGCAATGGCGCGATCGGCCTCGGCTTCGGGCACGTAGATGTGGTCGTGGTGGTAGCCCGCGACCATGTTGCAGGGGATGCCTTCCGCGGCGAGAGCCGAGGAGACCGCGGCGGTCAGGCCGGTGCCTTCGAGAGAGGACCAGACGCGGAGCGTGATGCGGCGCATGACCGGGCCCGGTTGTCCGTGCGCGACAGCGGTCGCGGCGGGCAGGATCATCGTCAGGCCTTCGTCCTCGGCCACCGTCGCCACCGCTTCCGCGGCGAGCGCGGTGGGTGCGCCGGTGGTGAAGATGAAGCTCCCTGGGGTCAGTTCGGGCGTCATGCCCGCGATCATCTCGCGCGCGGTGCGGGCCGGACCGGGGCGGCTCAATGCGCCTCGGCCCAATTCGCGCCCCGACCGGCATCGACGACGAGCGGCACGTCGATACGGACCGCCGGGGCGGCAGCGCTTTCCATGATCTCGCGGGCTACGCCTACGAGGTCGTCCGCCGCGGCCTTTTCGACCTCGAACAGCAATTCGTCATGGACCTGCAGAAGCATCTTCGCGGGAAGTTTCTCGATCGCGGCGGGCATGCGGATCATGGCGCGGCGGATGATGTCGGCGGCGGTGCCCTGGATCGGCGCGTTGATCGCCGCGCGTTCGGAGAAGTTGCGCCGCGCCGGGTTCGCGTCCTTGATGCCGGGCATGTGCACCTTGCGCCCGAAGAGCGTGGTCACGTAGCCCTGCTCGCGCGCCAGCTTCTTGGTCGCGTCCATGTAGTCGCGGATGCCGGGGTAGCGCTCGAAGTAGGCTTCGATGTAGGCCTTGGCCGCCGACTGCTCGATGCCGAGGTTCTGGGCCAGACCGAAGGGCGAGATGCCGTAGATGATGCCGAAGTTGATGGCCTTGGCCTGCCGGCGCACCTCGGGCGTCATCTCCTCCAGGGGCACGTCGAAGACCTGGGAGGCGGTGATGGCGTGGATGTCCTGCCCCTCCTCGAAGGCCTTCACCAGCGACTCGACCTGGGCGATATGCGCGGTCAGGCGCAGCTCGATCTGGCTGTAGTCGACCGACAGCAGCTTGCAGCCCTTCTCCGCCACGAAGGCGGTGCGGATCTTGCGGCCCTCTTCCGTACGGATCGGTATGTTCTGAAGGTTCGGATCGTTGGAGGAAAGCCGCCCGGTCGAAGCGACCGCCTGGGAGAAGGAGGTGTGGACCCGCCCCGTTTCAGGATGAATCTGGTTCTGAAGCGCGTCGGTGTAGGTCGACTTCAGCTTTGAGAGCTGGCGCCAGTCCAGGACCTTGGCGGGCAACTCGTGGCCCTGGTTGGCGAGGCCCTGGAGGATGTCCGCCCCGGTCCCGGCGGCCCCGCCCTTGGTCTTGCGGCCCGCTTCCAGGCCCATCTCGTCGAACAGGATCTCGCCGAGCTGCTTGGGCGAGCCGATGGTGAAACGCCGCCCCGCCAGCTCGTAGATCGTCTCCTCCAGCTCTTCGATCCGCTGGGCGAAGTCGTTGGAAAAGCGCCGCAGGATGTCGCGGTCCACCTTGATCCCGGTCCGCTCCATGGCGGCCAGGACCGGCACCAGCGGCCGGTCCAGCGTCTGGTAGACCGTGGTGACCCGCTCCGCGCGCAGCTGAGGCTTCAAGACCTGATAGAGCCGCAGGGTGACGTCGGCGTCCTCGGCGGCGTAGTCCAACGCCTTTTCCAGCGGCACCTCGTCGAAGGTGACCTGATTGCGGCCCGAGCCCGCGACCTCGGAGAACTTGATGGTGCTGTAGCCCAGGTGCAGCTCGGCCAGCTCGTCCATGCCGTGGCCGTGGGCCCCGCCCGCCAGCGCGTAGGAGATCAGCATGGTGTCCTCGATCGGCGCGACCTCGATCCCCTCGCGCGCAAAGACCAGCATGTCGTACTTGATGTTCTGCCCGATCTTCAGGACCGAGGGGTCCTCCAGCAGCGGCTTCAGGGCCTTGACCGCCTCCTCCACCGCGATCTGCTCCGGCGCGTCGCCTTCGTCGCCGGACAGGGCGAGCTGATCGCTTTCCTTGGCGACCTTGCCGTGCCGCAGAGGGATGTAGCAGGCCTTTCCGGGCTTGGTCGAAAGGCTGATGCCGACCATCAGCGCGCGCATGGGATCGAGCCCCGTGGTCTCGGTATCGACTGCGAGGAAGCCCTGGTCGGACGCCTCCTCGATCCAGCGCTCCAGCGCCTTCAGGTCGGTCACCAGCTCGTAGTCCGGCTTGGCACTGAGCGCGGCCTCCTCGGACGCTGCCGTGCCACCCGCCTCGCGCTCGTCCGGCACGATGTCGCCCGCCTCCAGCTTGTCGGCGAGCCGCGCCTTGAGGGAGCGGAACTCGTAGGCGTCGAGGAAGTCGGCGAGCCTCTTCGGGTCGGGCTCGCGCAGCAGCATGTCCTCCCACTTCATCTCCACCGGCGCGTCGTCCGACAGCTTCACCAGCTTCCAGGAAATGCGCGCCTGCTCGGCGTAGTCGATCAGGTTCTGGCGGCGCTTGGGCTGCTTGATCTCCTCGGCCTTGGCCAGCAGCGTCTCAAGATCGCCGTACTCCTCGATCAACTGGGCGGCGGTCTTGATGCCGATGCCGGGCACGCCGGGCACGTTGTCGGTGGAATCGCCCGCCAGCGCCTGCACCTCGACCACCTTGTCGGGGCCGACGCCGAACTTCTCGCGCACCTGCTCCTCGCCGATCACCTTGCCCTTGATGGGGTCGAGCATGGAGACGCCCGGCTGGACCAGCTGCATCAGGTCCTTGTCGGAGGAGACGATGGTGACTTCGATGCCCTTGGCCTTGGCCTCGCGGGCCACGGTGGCGATGACGTCGTCGGCCTCGTAGCCCTCTTTCTCCAGGATCGGCAGGCCAAAGGCCTGGGCCGCCTCGCGCACCATGGGGAACTGCGGCACGAGGTCCTCGGGCGGCTCCTCGCGGTTGGCCTTGTACTCGGGGTAGATCTCGCTCCTGAAGGTATCGCCCTTGGCGTCGAAGACCACCAGCATGCCGTCGGCGTCGCTCTCGCGCAGCAGCTTGACCAGCATGTTGGAAAAGCCGTAGGCGGCGCCGGTCGGGGTGCCGTCCTTGCGGGTGATCGGCGGCAGGGCGAAGAAGGCCCGGAAGAGATAGCCGTAGCCGTCTACCAGATAGAGGTGCTTGGGATGGCCGGAGGCGCTGTCGGTCATGGAATGCCGGCCCGTCCTAGTGGCCGCTGCCGCCAGCAGCTCCCTCCTTCAAGACGAAGCGCCGGTCGCAGTAGGGACATTCGACAAAGCCCTTGTCGCCCATGTTCAAAAAGACGCGCGGATGACCCGAAACGAGGCTGTCGCCGTCACAAGACACTTCGGTCGTCTCCACCTCCACCACTTCGGGCGCTTCCATCGGATCGGCCATCGTCGTTCCATCTCCAAACCGGGTTGCTCGACTGACCCGGCGACTATAGCGGCTCCGCCGCCGCGATCAATCGCTGGAAGCCTCAAAGTCGCGGGGGCCGAGGTCTCCTCTGCGCGCTTGCTAATTCTGGACCGAGCCCCTAAGTCTTCCTGCATGCCTCGGGATCCCGAAACCAATGAAGACATGACAGCCGAAGGCGGCGCCGTGAAGGATCAAAGCACCCTGCCGGAGAACGCCGTCGAGGCGCGCGGTCTGGACAAGGTTTACCGCGCCAGCGGCAAGACCGGCGAGAAGCATGCGCTGAAGGCCGTGGACCTGACGATTCCGCGCGGCGGCATCTTCGGGCTGCTGGGCCCCAACGGCGCGGGCAAGTCGACCTTCATCAACATCCTGGCTGGGCTGGTCAACAAGACCGGCGGCGAGGCCGCGATCTGGGGCTATGACATCGACCGCCAGACGCGCCAGGCCCGCGCCTCCATCGGCGTGGTGCCCCAGGAACTGAACATCGATCCCTTCTTCACGCCCTACGAGCTTCTGGAGCTGCAGGCCGGCCTCTACGGTGTGCCGCCCAAGGAACGCCAGACCATGGCGATCCTGGAAAAGCTGGGGCTGGCCGACAAGGCCAAGGCCTACGCGCGCACCCTTTCCGGCGGCATGCGCCGCCGCCTGATGGTCGCCAAGTCCATGGTCCACAACCCGCCGGTCTTGGTGCTCGACGAGCCGACCGCTGGCGTCGACATCGAGCTGCGCCAGCAGCTCTGGGGGCAGGTGCGCCAGCTCAACGAGATGGGCGTCACCATCGTCCTGACCACGCACTACCTGGAAGAGGCCGAGGAGCTCTGCGACCGCATCGCCATCATCAGCCACGGCGAGGTCATAGCCTGCGACACCACCCAGGCGCTCTTGAAGCGGCTCGACAACAAGACGCTGACCATCACCTTCGCGGAGAGCTTCGACAGCGTGCCGCCGGCCTTCAAGGCCTTCCAGCCGGAGAAGCTGGGGGAGAACAGCCTGCGCTTCCAGTACCGGGCGTCGAACTCGCCGCTGCCTAAGATCCTGGAGGCGGCGACCAACGCCCATCTGACCCCGGTCGACGTCTCCACGCTGGAGACCGACCTGGAGGATATCTTCCTGCAGCTCACGCGCGGCGCGCATGAGCGGGCGGACAGCTAGATCCTTCCTGATTCTGCTCGCGTTGCTGACGGGCCTTGCGGCCTGCTCGGCGCGCTTCGCTCCCCCCGGTCCCCATGCCGGGCGCGAGGGGCCCGGCCCCTCTCTCTCGGCGGAAAGCTTCCTGACCCGCGACGGCCTCGCCCTGCCGCTGCGCCGCTGGCTGCCGGCGGAGGAGCCCTGGGCCGTGATCCTCGCCCTGCACGGCATGAACGACTACTCGACCGCCTTCGAGCTGCCCGGGGTGGCGCTGGCTGAGGCCGGGGTCGCCACTTATGCCTACGACCAGCGCGGCTTCGGCGAAGCGCCCGGCAGGGGTCTCTGGCCGAGGGAGGGGGAGGCTTTCCGCCGGGACCTGCGCGACGCGCTGGAGTTGATCGGGCAACGCCACCCCGGCGCCCCGCTCTTCCTCTTGGGCGATTCCTTCGGCGCGGCCGTGGTCGCCACCACCCTGGCCGCGCAGTGGCCGCCGGAGGTGACCGGCGCGATCCTGAACGCGCCCGCGGTGATGGACCGGCAAAGCCTCGGGCCCTTCGCCAGCGCCTCTCTCTGGCTCGCCTACCAGTTCGCGCCGGGCTGGAAGCCGACCGGGGCGGACCTGAAGATCCAGGCGACCGACAACATCCCTCTCCTGCGCGCCTTCTCCAACGACCCGCTGGTCATCAAGGGCACCCGGATCGACGCGGTCTACGGCCTGGTCAACATGATGGAAGCAGCGCAGGAGGCCGGACCGAACCTGACCGGCGGCCCGGTCCTGCTGCTCTATGGCGCGAAGGACGAGGTGATCCCGCCGGAAGCGCTGGAGCGCTTCTGGGCCAAGCTGGAGCAGGCGAACCCCGACGCCCGCCGCCTGGATTTCGAGGAAGGCTGGCACTGGCTGCTGCGCGACCTGGAACGCCAGCAGGTCTACGACGCCCTGCTGGCGTGGATGAAAGAGGAGAGCTCCCTTAGAGCAGGAGCGTCAAAGAGCCGCGATCTCCCCTTGTCGCACCCTTGGCCTTACAGTAATGTCCGCCTCGCCGCGCGCCCGTAGCTCAGCAGGATAGAGCGCTTGCCTCCGGAGCAAGAGGTCAGAGGTTCGAATCCTCTCGGGCGCGCCACCCCTTCCATTTAGGCTGGTCTTGTAGACCCTTTAGCCTTGCTCGTCAGGCTTGGGGTTGCGGACGTTTTCAATGAGGTCTTTGACGTCGGAGGCCAGCTGGCCGCAGTTCGCGCCGGTGCCGTCATAGAAACCCAGCTTGCGGCGCTCGTCCCGGATCACTTCTCCGTCCAGCATGGGGCTGAGCGTCTCGACCAGTTCGTTGGCCAGACCGTGGTTGCTGCAAAGGTCCAGGTGTCCGGCGATACGGCCGATGCGGCGCGAGAGGCTGTCCTCGCTCTGAGCCGCGACCTCGCCCGCGAGCAACAGCGCCGAAAGGAAGACTGCGCCCGCGAAGAGACTGCCGGGGAAGAGACGCTTCATAAGATTCTCACTTTTTTGACCAGGTTGTGGTGGTGCTTGCTCGCCTTAGTCTATTGGCTTGGCCAACTCCTGCAACATAAGATTGCATGACAGACCGTGAAATGCTCCTGTATGCGCGATCTCCGTTCGTCTCCCGATCGTCAGGGCCTGTTTGCCCGCATCGCGAATTCTTGCCAGCCTGAGCTTGCGCCCTAGGCTATTCTCAGCTCCGCGATACCGGTTTGACCCTGCAAGGCCCGCGTCCCATGACCACCGAATTGGAATTCGAAATCCTGCGCCTCTCGGACCGGCGGCTCGCTCTCATGGAGCAGTTACTCGATCTTTTTGGCGAGGCCTTTGAGGATCCGGACACCTATGGCGGCGCCCGGCCGGGGCCGGACTACCTCTCGACGCTCCTGGCGGGTGAAAGCTTCATCGCTCTCGCCGCGCTGAAGGCGGGCCGGGTGATCGGAGGCCTGACCGCCTATGAACTGAAGAAGTTCGAACAGGCGCGGAGCGAGGTTTACATCTACGATCTGGCCGTGGCGACCGCCGAACGGCGCAAGGGAGTCGCCACGGCGCTGATCCAAGCACTGAAGCCGATCGCACGGGAGCGCGGCGCCTGGGTCATCGTGGTCGAGACCGACAGGGGCGACGCGCCGGCCGAAGCGGTCTACGAGAAGCTCGGCCGCATGCAAGAGGTGCGGCACTACGACATTTCGCCTGAGGAGGAACCCTGAGGAATGACCAAGGTCTTGATCCTCGACGGCCATCCGGACGCAAAGGCGGAGCATCTCTGCCACGCCCTGGCGGAGGCCTACGCTGAAGGCGCGGAAGCGGGCGGCCACGAAGTGCGCCGCATGAGGATCGCCGACCTCGAGTTCTCGCTCCTGCGCAGCGGGGCCGATTTCGAGGGCGCGACGCCGCCGCCGGCCGACATCGCAGAGGCCCAGCGCGCGATCCGCGAGGCGGAGCACATCGTTCTGGTCTTCCCAATCTGGCTGGGCGGGATGCCGGCGCTGCTGAAAGGCTTCCTGGAGCAGACCCTGCGGCCCGACTTCGCCTTCGAGCGGGCAGACTCAGGCTTTCCCAAGCGCCTCTTGAAGGGTCGCTCGGCCCGCCTGGTGGTCACCATGGGCATGCCCACCCTGCTTTACCGCTTCTACTACGGCGCGCCCTCCATCAAGAGCCTGGAGATGCACATCCTGAAGTTCTGCGGCATCAGCCCGGTGCGGCGCAGCCTCTTCGGGATGGTGGAGGCGGTGACGGACCAGCAGCGCGAAGCCTGGCTGGAGAAGCTGCGCGACCTGGGCCGCAAGGCGCGCTAGCCGCGATACTTTTTTGTGAGCCGCGCCCTTGCCCGGTCTGTTTTCTGCTCCAGTTACTAGACTTGGATTGGATCGCTTGGGGGCTGCCGCATGTATGCATTGGTCGAGCTACAGAGACTTCCTGAGGGGAATGCCTTGATCGTGGCCGGACTGTTCCGCGACGAGGCGACCGCCAATGGCCCGCGCCGCGTCCACCTGGGGCGCATCTGCTCCAAGGTGGTCTGCCTGCTGACCGGCGAGCCGCTCTACGACTACGGCGATCAGGACCTGTGGCTGCCGGAATGGAGCCGCCTGCTTCAGCGCATGGGCGCCTCGGCCAGCGATGCGGAGCGCATCTCCCAGGAGGTGGTCTCCGGCGTCATCGCAAAGATCGACGAGATCCGCGCCGGAACCAGCTCGCTCCAGACAGACGCCGCCTGATCCTGCGCGCCTCTCAGTGAAGGCTTTCTTCGATCTCCAGGATCATGTCCTTGCTGATCGACCTCAGCCGCCCGTCCAGACCGCGGAACGGCAGGAAGCGCCGCTCGGCCCGCAGGCTTCCCTCGATATCCTCGTCCCCCGACAGGAACAGCTCGCCCTTAAGTTCCGCCTGGTTGTTGAGGCGGATGGCGACGGAATGAGCCTTTAGGCCCTCCAGCTCGGCGGGGCTGATCTGCCCCGGCAACTTCACGTTCGACTGCGTCATGACCTCTCTCCCTCGTTTGGTCGTTGGGAGAAAGGCTAGTCCGAAAGATTTAACGAGAATTTAAAGCAAATCGCTTCTTTCGGAAGAGGCGACGCAGGTCAGGAGAGCTTGTTCTCCATGTGCTGGGCCAGCTGCGCGGTGGGCCGTCCGTCGACCGTCAGGCCGTTGTTTCGCTGGTAGCTTCGGATCGCCTGCTCGGTCTTGGAGCCATAGATGCCGTCGATCGGTCCGGGGTCGTAGCCCAGGCGCGTCAGAGCCGCCTGCACACGGCTGACGGCCGCATCGTTCGCGGGCTGGTCGTTGCTGGCCCAGATCGGATCGCCGAGATCGATGGTGCTGGCGTCGGTCAGGCCGCCGGTCAGACCGCCCGCCGCCGCGCCGATCACCACGCCTTGCAGGATCGAAAGGCCCGTGACGGCCCCGACCGCGGCACCCACGCCCGCGCCGATGCCGGCGCCGGAGGCCGCGCGATCGCCGGTGCTGCTGCCGCAGCCCGCCAGGATCAAGAGAGAGCCCGCAAGGGCCGCGCCTCGTTTCAGGTTTCTCATTTCTCCATCTCCCTTTCAGGTTTCGAGGGTCTTCAAGCGAACCGATGATGCCCGCGAAAAACTTAGCGATCACTTTACGCGGGTTATCCGCGCCGCGTCCCTTATCCAAAGTCGCCGGCGCGCCTTTACCGGCGCAGCTTTACCGGCTGTCCGTGCGGCGTGGCGAGGTAGGCTTCCTCCCAGGCTTGCTTCAGCGCGGCCAGATCGGCGGCGGCGGCGAGGCCGCGTTCGCTCAACAAACGCTCCAGCGCGGTCAGCCAGACGTCGTAGTAGGCGGAGCCGTCCTTGGGCGCGCCCGCCTCGGACGCCCGCTTCAGCTCCTCGCCGAAGATGGCCGCCCACTCCGGCCAGGTGAAGTGCCCGCTCTCGGAAAGGCGCAGGGTCAGGGCAAAGAGCTGCGCGTGCCAGGGTTCGGCGAAGCGCGGCGCGGCCTCGTCCTCCGCGCCAAGCGGCAGCGGCGGCAGGTCAGGCTGGCTCAAGATAGCTCTCCCAAAGGTCCAAGGTGACGCTGTCCTTCGCTGCGGCCTCCGGACCCCAGAGTTCGCGCGCGGAAAAGCGCACGGCGTAGAGGTGCTGCGGGCTTTCGCCCCGGAAGTGGGCGTTGCTGTCGGGCAGCACGTGGGCGCCGTGGAGCAGCAGGACTTCGCCGGTCCGACCTCTGGCATAGAAGGGCAGCCGGGTATGACCCTTGGGACTCGCCCTGCTGGTGCGCACGCGCTGGCCCGGGGAGAAGCGCGGCGCGGACTCGATCGCCCGCTCGCTGGGGCCGCCCTTGCGCAGGATCGGCGAGACCATCTCGGGCTTCAGCGGCGGCGTCTCTTTTGGCTTGCCGGGGTCCGCTTTGCCGCTCGCCAGTTCCTCGACCGTCACGAGGCCGGTCTCAGCCATCAGATCGGCCAGCGCGGCAATCCAGCGCTCGTAGTAGGTGAAGTTCAGGTAATCGCGCGGAGAGAGCTTTTCGCGGGCGTGGCGCGAGGCGTCGATGTTCCACTTGCCCCAGGCCGCCATGGCCAGCGTCAGAGCCATGGCCCGCGCCTCCCACTCTTCGTGGAAGACCGGCTCGTCCTTTTCGATGGGGATCGCGCCGTAACCCTGCTGGCCGCCCATGTCGTGAACGTTGTTCATGAGGCCGCTCCCTCCAGCCGGTCGGTGCCGATCATGGAATCGCGCGTCACCAGCGCGGCGAGCTCCTCCTCGCTCATGCCCTCGGTCCCCGCCGGACGTTCGGGTAGGACGAGGTAGCGGATCTCCGCCGTTGAATCCCAGACGCGGACCTCCGTCTCGTCCGGCAGGGTGACGCCGAACTCGGCCAGAACGCCGCGCGGGTCGATCACCGCCCGGCTGCGGTAGGCCTCCGACTTGTACCAGACCGGCGGAATCCCAAGGACCGGCCAGGGGTAGCAGGAGCAAAGCGTGCAGACGACCATGTTGTGGACCCCCGGACCGTTGGCCAGCGCCACCATGTGCTCGCCCTGCCGGCCCAGGAAGCCGAGGCTGGCGATCGCCGCCGTGGCGTCCTTCAGCAGCCAGTCGCGGAAAGCGGGATCGCTCCAGGCCTTTGCCACGACCTTCGCGCCGTTGCGCGGGCCGACCTCGTGCTCATAGGTTTCGATCAGCTTGTCGAGGGCGGCGGGATCGACCAGACCCTTGTCCACCAGCAGCGTCTCCAGGGCCTTGACCCTCAAGGCCGGGTCGGAGGGCAGGTGCGAATGCGGGTGGTCCCCGTCGTGATCGTGATGGGGGTCATGGTCATGGTCGTGCGGCATGGCGTCCTCGTCGCTTGGAGGTTCAAGGAAGAGGATAGCCAGAGCCGGGCGGCTTGATAAGGGTGCTTTACGCCGCCGCGCGGGCCTGCTGCTCCAGACGCTTGCTGCGGAACTGGATGAAGCCGTAGGCGGCTTTCGAGAAGAACTGCACCATGCGGCTCTGCGGGTCGAGGCCCGCGGCCTTGAAGGTCATGGCGGCGGCGCGCTCGACATGCTGCGGGCGGTAGTAGGAATAGGCCCGGCGCATGTACTCCCGGTTGGCCGTCTTGCGGTCGTAGGGTTCCCCGGCGGCGTTGGCGGCGTAGTAGGCGTAGGCGAGCTCGTCGTCCTCGGTCTCGCCCATGCGCGAAAGCGCGATCATGACCCGGCGCGCCTTGCCGATCTCCTCATGCTCCAGATAGCGCTTCAGATGCCCATAGAAGAGCTTGTAGTGGCGCAGCTCGTCAGCGGAGATCTTCTTGCATATCTCTCTCAGGACGGGCTCCTCGCAGGCCGAGCCCAGCGCGCTGTAGTAGGAGGAGGTGCCGACCTCCACGATGCAGCGGGCGACCAACTCGCCGGACCGCGACCCGCGCACGGACTCCTGGGAATCCACGGGGATCGAATAGCCCTGCACGAAACGCTTGAAGGACGCCTCGAAATCGAAGTTCGGGTCCGCCATCTCGGCCCACTTGCCGAGGGCGCGGCCATGCTGCACCTCTTCCTCGGCCCAGCGGCGCGCGGCTTCCTGGAATTCCGGATCGTCCGAGAAAACGTTGCAGAGATAGCGCGCGTAGTCGCCGCCGTTGTATTCGACCATGGCGGCGGCCTTGGCGATCTTCAGGAGTTCGGGGTCGACTTTCTCAGCGTCGAACGCCCCCCAATCGATATCGTCTAAACTCCACTGTCCCATGGCTCTCCCCTTTTGCCTCAAGAAAGGTGAAACCGCACTCGATCTCCACTAGAGAGTGAATCTGTGAGCGAACCCTGATTTCTTCAAGTCTTCACCGCGAAAGAAAAGGGGCGGTCGCGGATAGCGCCCACCCCTCTTTGTAGTGCAGCTGGCAGGAAGCGCTTACTTCTTGATCGCGTCCATCTTGGCTTCCAGGACGGCGATGCGGCCTTCGATTTCCTTCTTGTCCGCCGCTTCCTTGGCGTCGGCCAGGTCTTCGCGGGCGTCCTTCAGGGCCTGCTCGGTCTCGGCGCGGTCGATCTCCTCGACCGGCACGGCCTCCTCGGCCAGGACGGTGCAGCGCTCGCCGGTGACCTCGGCGAAACCGCCGGCCACGAAGATGCGCTGCTCGACGGAGCCCTTCTGGTAGACGTCGATGACGCCGGGGCGCACGGTCGAGATCAGCGGGGAGTGACGCGGCAGGACACCGAAGTTGCCGTCGCCACCCGGGACCACGACCATGTCGACCGGCTCGGAAAGCAGCAGCTTTTCCGGAGAGACCAGCTCGAATTCAACCTGTTCGGCCATCCTTGACGCCTTTCCTCTTGTTCCCGAGGGCCGTTACGCGGCCTCGGCGGCCATCTTGCGGGCCTTCTCGACGGCTTCCTCGATGGTGCCGACCATGTAGAAGGCCGACTCGGGCAGGTGATCGTACTCGCCCTCGACGATTCCCTTGAAGCCCTTGATGGTGTCTTCGAGCGACACCAGCACGCCCGGCGTGCCGGTGAATACCTCGGCCACGTGGAAGGGCTGGGAGAGGAAACGCTGGATCTTACGCGCGCGGGACACAGTCAGCTTGTCCTCCTCGGAAAGCTCGTCCATGCCCAGGATCGCGATGATGTCCTGCAGCGCCTTGTACTGCTGCAGCACGCGCTGCACCTCACGGGCGACGTTGTAGTGCTCCTCGCCGATGACGCGCGGGTCCAGGATGCGGCTGGTGGAGTCCAGCGGGTCCACGGCGGGGTAGATGCCCAGCTCCGCGATGGAGCGCGACAGCACCGTGGTGGCGTCCAAGTGCGAGAAGGAGGTGGCGGGCGCGGGGTCGGTCAAGTCGTCGGCGGGCACGTAGATGGCCTGCACCGAGGTGATCGAACCCTTCTTGGTGGTGGTGATGCGCTCCTGCAGGTTGCCCATCTCCGTGGCCAGCGTCGGCTGATAACCCACGGCGGAGGGAATGCGGCCCAGCAGCGCCGAGACCTCGGAGCCCGCCTGGGTGAAGCGGAAGATGTTGTCCACGAAGAACAGCACGTCCTGGCCTTCCTCGTCGCGGAAGTACTCGGCCAGCGACAGGCCGGTCAGCGCGACACGGGCGCGCGCACCCGGAGGCTCGTTCATCTGACCGTAGACCAGGGCGGCCTTGGAGCCTTCCTCGTCCAGCTTGATGACGCCGGAGTCGATCATCTCGTGATAAAGGTCGTTACCCTCACGGGTACGCTCGCCGACACCGGCGAACACGGAATAGCCGCCGTGCGCCTTGGCGATGTTGTTGATCAGCTCCATGATCAGCACGGTCTTGCCCACGCCGGCGCCGCCGAACAGGCCGATCTTACCGCCACGGACGTAGGGCTCCAGAAGGTCGATGACCTTAATGCCGGTGACCAGCACCTCGGCCTCGGTCGACTGCTCGTCGAACTTCGGAGCGGTGCGGTGGATCGGCGCCTTGTTCTTGGTCTTCAGCTCGCCGCGCTCGTCGATCGGCTCGCCGATGACGTTCATGATGCGGCCCAGGGTCTCCGGTCCGACCGGCACCGTGATCGGCGAGCCGGTGTCCTTGACCTCCTGCCCGCGGACCAGGCCCTCGGTGGCGTCCATCGCGATGGTGCGCACCTCGCTCTCGCCCAGGTGCTGCGCGACCTCGAGAACCAGACGTTTGCCGTCATTGGTGGTCTCCAGCGCGTTCAGGATCGAGGGCAGGTCGCCTTCGAACTGCACGTCCACCACCGGTCCCATGACCTGCGTGACCTTGCCAACCAAGTTTTTCGCCATCTTCCTACTACTCCCGTATCTGTCAGGAACCGCGCCCTTAGAGCGCTTCCTTGGCGGAGATGATTTCAATGAGCTCGTTCGTGACCACCGACTGACGCTGGCGGTTGTAGCGCAGTGTCAGCTTGTCGATCATGTCGCCGGCGTTGCGCGTGGCGTTGTCCATCGCCGTCATGCGCGCGCCGTGCTCGCTCGCGTTGTTCTCGAGCAGGGCCTTGAAGAGCTGCACCGCGAGGTTGCGGGGCAGCAGCTCCTTCAGGATCTGCTCTTCGTTCGGCTCGTACTCGTAGACAGCGCCCTTCTTGATCGCCTCGGGCGCTTCTTCCTCGGCCTCGTCCTCCAGCTCCTCCACCTTGAAGGGGATGAGCTGCTGTTCGGTCACGATCTGCGAGATCGCCGACTTGAACTGCGCGTAGTAAAGCAGGCAGACGTCGAACTCGCCCTCTTCGAACATGCGGATCACCCGGTCGGCCACCTCGGCGGCCGGCTCGAAGCGGACGTAGGGCTTGTTCAGCTCTTCGACCGTGTCGATGATCTTGTCGCCGTGGAAGCGGCGCAGCTGATCGCGGCCCTTGCGGCCGAGGCAGAGGATCTTCACCTGCTTGCCGTCGCGCAAGAGCTGGTCGATCCGGCGGCGCGCCTCGCGCACGATGGAGGAGTTGAAGCCGCCGCACAGGCCGCGGTCGGCGGTCGCCACCACCACGAGGTAGGTGTCGTCCTTGCCGGTCCCGGCCAGGAGCTTGGGCGCGCCCGGCAGACCCTCGACGCTCTTGGCGAGCGAGCCCAGCATGCGGCCCATGCGCTCGGCATAGGGACGCGAGGCCTCGGCCTGCTCCTGCGCACGGCGCAGCTTCGCCGCGGCCACCATCTTCATGGCCGAGGTGATCTTCTGCGTGGACTTCACGCTGGCGATCCGGTTCCTGAATTCCTTGAGACTGGGCACTTGAGCCTCGCTCTCTCAGCTGTTCTTGCGGGATAAGGACCGTCTGTTAGGCGAAAACCTTCACAAACTCTTCGGTGAAGGACTTCAGCTTGCCCTCGGTATCCTCGCTCAGGTCTTTCTCCTCGCGGATCGCCTTCAGGATGTCCTCGCCCTTCTCGCGGATCTCGTCGAGGAAGCGCTTCTCGAACTCCGTGATCTGGTTGAGGTTCAGCTTGTCCAGATACCCGTTCACGCCGGCGTAGATCACCGCGACCTGCTCTTCGACAGGCAGCGGGCTGTACTGCGGCTGCTTCAGGAGCTCGGTCAGGCGCGAGCCGCGCGCCAGCAGGCGCTGGGTGGCGGCGTCCAGGTCCGAGGCGAACTGCGAGAAGGCTTCCATCTCGCGGAACTGGGCCAGCTCCAGCTTGATCTTGCCGGCGACCTTCTTCATCGCCTTGATCTGCGCTGCGGAACCCACGCGGCTGACCGAGATACCGACGTTCAGCGCGGGACGGACGCCCTTATAGAAGAGGTCGGTCTCCAGGAAGATCTGGCCGTCGGTGATCGAGATCACGTTGGTCGGAATGAAGGCCGAGACGTCACCGGCCTGGGTCTCGATGACCGGAAGCGCGGTCAGGGAGCCGGCGCCGTTGTCGTCGTTCAGCTTACAGGCGCGCTCCAGCAGACGGGAGTGCAGGTAGAAGACGTCGCCGGGGAAAGCTTCGCGGCCCGGCGGGCGGCGCAGCAGCAGCGACATCTGGCGGTAGGCGACGGCCTGCTTGGAAAGATCGTCGTACACGATCACGGCATGCATGCCGTTGTCGCGGAAGAACTCACCCATGGTGCAGCCGGTGTAGGGCGCCAGGAACTGAAGCGGTGCGGGGTCCGAGGCGGTGGCGGCGACGATGATGGAATATTCCAGCGCGCCGTTGTCCTCCAGGGACTTCACCAGGTTGGCGACCGAAGAACGCTTCTGACCGACGGCGACGTAGATGCAGTAGAGCTTCTTGCTCTCGTCGTCGCCCTGGTTGAGCGGCTTCTGGTTGATGAAGGTGTCGATCGCGATGGCGGTCTTGCCGGTCTGACGGTCGCCGATGATCAGCTCACGCTGGCCGCGCCCGATGGGGATCAGCGCGTCGATCGCCTTCAGGCCGGTCTGCATGGGCTCATGCACCGACTTACGCGGGATGATACCGGGCGCCTTGACCTCGACGCGCTTGCGCTCGACGTCCTTCAGCTCGCCCTTGCCGTCGATCGGGTTGCCGAGGCCGTCCACGACGCGGCCCAGCAGGCTGCGGCCCACCGGCACGTCGACGATCGAGCCCGTGCGCTTGACCGTATCGCCCTCGGCGATGTTCCGGTCGTCGCCGAAGATCACGATACCGACGTTGTCCTTCTCCAGGTTCAGGGCCATGCCCTGAATGGCGCCGGGGAATTCGACCAGCTCGCCGGCCTGGACGTTGTCGAGACCGTAGACGCGGGCAACACCGTCACCGACGGAGAGGACCTGGCCGACCTCGGCGACATCGGCCTCTGTGCCGAAGTTCTCGATCTGCTCTTTCAGAATGGAGGAAATCTCAGCGGCGCGGATGTCCATCACCCAACCCCTTTCATAGCGACCTGAAGTTTAGCGAGTTTGGTCTTGATCGACCCGTCGATCATGCGCGAGCCCACCTTGACGATGAGACCGCCCAGCAGCGAGGCGTCGATCTTCACATCGACCTGAACCTTCGCGCCGACGGCCTTCTTGAGGCTCTCGACCAGCTTGTCTTTCTGTGCGTCCGTCAGTTCGCGGGCCGCGATCACCTCAGCGGTGATCTCGCCGCGCCGGCGCGCCAGTTCGTTCAAATAGGCGGAAATGATGTCGGAGAGCGCGAAGAGGCGGCGGTTGGCCGTCACCACGCTGACGAAGCGCTTGGTGAGTTCGTTGGCGCCTGCCTTGTCCAGCACGGCCTGCATGGCCTTGGCCTGATCGTCGCGCCCGAAGCGCGGACTGCGGATCAGACGCTGCAGGTCCTCGCTCTCTTCGAGCAGACCCTTCAAACCGCGGAGATCCTCCGCCACGGCGTCGAGAGACTTTTTTTCCTCGGCCAACTCTAGAAGGGCCAAGGCATAGCGTCCCGCAAGGCCGCTTTCGATCATGCTGTCGGCTGCCAAACTGACGTCCCCAAACTAAAAAGGGCTGTTCCGGACCCAGGCTAAGCCCCAGAAATCCGGTCTCGCCACCATTTACTCACGACCAACCCCGGCGAAATGGCTGCTTCGCCAGGGCGGGCGTTTGGTACCATAGGCGTTTTGGGCTGGCAAGACGACTCCGGCCCTTTTTGGACCGGCTTTTTCCCAGAGCGCCCGGGCAGGTGCAAGACCCCAGGGAACCTCAAAGAAAGCTGTAGGGATCGACGTCCACCTGGAGACGGACTTTGTTCGCCAGTTTGACCCGCCCCAGCCAGGCGCGCAGATAGCCCTGGGGCAGCCGGTCGCGGGGACTCTTCAGGAGGAACCGGCGGCGGTGCCGCCCCCGGATCGCGGCCAGCGCCGGCACCGAGGGCCCCAGCAGCTGAAAGCCCTCCTCCCGGGGCGCCGCGCGGGCCAGCGCGCGGGCCGCCTCCTCCACGCTCTCCACGTCCGGCGCGGAGAGGATCACGGCGGCCAAACGGCCGAAGGGCGGCATCCGCAACTGCCGCCGCGCTGCGGCCTCGGCCTCCATGAAGCGGTCGCGCTCGCCGGAGACCAGCGCCTCGATCACCGGATGCTGCGGCTCGTGGGTCTGGAGCAGGACGCGACCGGGCCTCGACTCCCGGCCCGCCCGGCCCGCCACCTGATGCAAAAGCTGATAGGTGCGCTCGGCGCCGCGCAGATCCCCGCCCGAGAGACCCAAGTCGGCGTCCACCACCCCGACCAGGGTCAACGCTGGAAAGTGGTGCCCCTTGGCGATGATCTGCGTGCCGATCAGAAGATCGACGTCGCGCTCGCGGATCATGCGCAGCATCTCCTCGGCAGCCCTGGGGCCATGCAGCGTGTCGCTCGAGAGGATGAGGCGCCGGGCCTCGGGGAATACCAGCCGCGCCTCCTCGGCCACCCGCTCCACACCGGGCCCCCAGGCGATCAGGGAATCCTCCGCCCCGCATTCCGGGCAGGTCTCCGGCCGCCGCTGCTGATAGCCGCAGTGGTGACAGGTGAGACGCCCTCTGAGCCGGTGTTCGACCAGCAGCGCCGTGCAGCTCGGACATTCCAGCCGGTGATTGCAGGCCTTGCAGAGCGTCAGCGGCGCATAGCCGCGCCGGTTCAGGAACAAGAGCGCCTGTTCCCCGCGCGCGAGCGTTTCGGTGACAGCGGCGCGCAGAGGTTCCGACAGCCAGGCGCCGCCCAACTCCTGGATCGCCTTGGGACGGTCGCGGCGCAGGTCCACCACCTCGACGGCGGGCAGACTGGCGCCGCCGTGCCGGTCCGGCAGATGCAGGGCTTCGTAGCGGCCCTGCTGGACGTTGACGAGGCTCTCCAACGAGGGCGTGGCGGAGACCAGCAGCGCCGGGGCCTCCTCGATCCGCGCCCGGACCACCGCCATGTCGCGGGCGTGGTAGCAGACGCCGTCCTCCTGCTTGAAGGCCTGCTCGTGCTCCTCGTCGACCACGACGAGGCCCAGCTCCGTGAAGGGCAGGAAGAGCGCGGAACGGGCGCCGACCACGACCCGCGCCTCGCCCGAGGCCACGGCGCGCCAGGTCTCGCGCCGCTGCGCCTGGGTCAGATCGGAATGCCAGGCCGCGGGCGCCGCCCCGAAGCGCCAGGCGAAGCGCTCCAGCACCTGAAGCGACAGCGCGATTTCGGGCAACAGCACCAGCACCTGCTTGCCGCGCTTCAGGGCCTCGGCGATGGCCTCCAGATAGACTTCCGTCTTGCCCGACCCGGTGACGCCGTCCAAGAGCGTGACCGAGAAGCCGCCGCCCTCGAGCTTGGCCTTCAGCGCCCCTGCGGCGGCGGCCTGATCGCCTTCCAGGTGAGCGCCCTCGCGCGCCGGGTCCGGCGGATCGAAGGGCGGGCGCGGCGCGACCTCCAGCCGCTCCAGCACGCCCTGCTCGGCCAGGCCCTTGACCACGCCCGCGCCCACCCCGGCCTCGCGCGCCAGTTCGGAGGCGCCGCGCACCAGACCGTCGCACGCCACGGCGACCAGCTTCGCCCTCGCCGGGGTCGAGCGCAGCGCCGCCAGCCGCGCCTCCCCGTCGTCCGCGAGGCGGTAGACCGGCTGCAGGGCGGGCGGCTCCAGCGCCTGCGGCGCGGAGAGCGCCATCTTCAGGACGGCCCCCGGCGCGCTCAGCGTGTAGGCCGCGACCCAGTCGATGAAGCGGCGCAGTTCGGCGCGCATGGGCGTCGCCCCGAGTCGCGCCGTCACGGGCTTCAGTTTTTCGAGCGGGAGAGCCTCCTCCCCCTCACCTTCCGGCAGCGGGTCCCAGACCACGCCCAGCGCCTCCCGCCGGCCCAGCGGGACCTGTACGAAATCGCCCGGAGACAGGCTCTCTCCCTCGGGAATCAGGTAATCGTAGGCGCCCGACAGCGGCAGCGGCAGAAGCACGCGGCAGCGCCCGGCGGCCTCCGGCTCAGGCGAGCCGGAAAGCAAATCCGCTGTCGAAAGATTGGCTTGGCGTCTGTGCATCCTTTACACTCTAGACGAGGCGCCGGACGGCGGCTATGACCCGCCGGAGAGACGCCGGGAAGATGCCGGAGAGACGCCGGACAAACAATCGACGGAGACGCCAAGGGGGCCTCTCCGGAGCTGAAATGGGACAAGAGCAGAGATGAAGTTTTTCGTCGATACCGCCGACACCGCCGAGATCCGCGAGCTGGCCGCGACCGGGCTTCTTGACGGCGTGACCACCAACCCTTCGCTGGTCGCCAAGACCGGCCGCGACTTCTTCGAGGTGGTCGAGGAAATCTGCGATATCGTCGAAGGTCCGGTTTCCGCCGAGGTCACGGCGACGGACCACGAGACCATGCTGCGCGAGGGCAAGGCCCTGGCCAAGCTGGCCAAGAACATCGCGGTCAAGGTGCCGCTGACGGTGGACGGCCTGAAGACCTGCAAGGCGCTGACCTCCGAAGGCACCATGGTGAACGTGACGCTCTGCTTTTCCGCCGGGCAGGCGATCCTGGCCGCCAAGGCCGGCGCGAGCTTCATCTCCCCCTTCGTGGGACGGCTGGACGACATCGGCTCCGACGGCCTGGAGCTGATCGCCGAGATCTGCGAGATCTACAACAACTACCCCGACTTCAAGACCGAGGTGCTGGTCGCTTCGGTCCGCGGGCCGCTGCACGTGATCGAGTCGGCCAAGCTGGGCGCGCATGTCGCGACCCTGCCGCCCGCCGTGCTGCGCTCGCTCTTCAACCATCCCTTGACCGACAAGGGATTGGCGGCCTTCCTGAAGGACTGGGAGAAGACCGGACAGTCGATCCTGGATCGTCAGCCGGCCTGAGACGACCTGGAGAGAAGAAAGCGCGGGGTGAAGGGGTGAGCACGCGGGACGACAAGGAACCGAAGGAAGGCGCGCCCAAGGGAGGTGCACCCAAAGAAGGCGCATTGAGCGACAGCAAGGTGGCCGCCTATCTGCGCGACCATCCCGACTTCCTGCTGCGCCACAGCGACCTGATCGACACGCTGGTGCCGCCCGAGAACCGGGTCGAGGGGGCGGCGGGCAGCGTCGTCCTGGACCTTCAGCGCTTCATGCTGGGGCGCATGCGCGAGGAACTGCGCGAGCTGCGCGGCAGCCAGGGGCAGCTGATCTCCGCGGGGCGCGCCAACATGGCCGCACAGTCGCGGGTCCACGAGGCGGTGCTGGCTCTCCTCACCGCGCCCTCCTTCGAGCGGCTGATCGAGACGGTCACGGACGATCTTTCCATCCTGCTCGACCTGGACGTGGCGACGCTCTGCGTGGAGCGGCGCGAGGTCAGCGAGACCGACCTGACCGGCGAGGCGGGCATCTCCGTGCGCGGTCTGCACCGCCTCGACCCCGGCGAGATCGAGCGGGCCATGCAGTCGGCCCGGCGCATCGAGCTCTCCTCCGCCATCCAGGGCGACCCGGTGATCTTCGGCCCCATGGCCGGGCTGGTGCGCTCTCAGGCCTACATCCGCCTGCAGATTTCCACCGCCACGCCGCCCGCGCTGCTGGCGCTCGGCGCGCGCGATCCCGATGCCTTCCACCCCGGACAGGGCACCGAGCTTCTCGACTTCCTGGGGCGCAGCCTGGAGCTGACCCTGCGTGCCTGGCTCGACCTGCCCGAATAGAAAAGGCCCCTCCGGCATGAGCGACCTCGCCGTCAGCCTCGCCCCGGACCTTGCAAAGGGCGTTGCGGGCTGGCGCGCCTGGCTGGCCGAGGAACGCCGCGCCTCCGAACACACCCTGGACGCCTACGAGCGCGACCTGGAGGGCTTCCTGCGCTTCCTGCGCGACCACCTGGGCGAGCCGCCCTCCCTGGCCGCGCTGGAATCCCTGAAGCTGGCGGACTTCCGCTCCTGGCTGGCCGCGCGCGAGCGGCAGGGGCTCGCCCGCTCCTCCACCGCGCGGGCGCTCTCCACCCTGCGCGGCTTCTTCCGCTGGGGCGAGCGGCAGGGGCTGTTCGAGAACCCCGTGGTGGGGCGCCTGCGCAATCCCAAGCAGGCGCAGGTCCTGCCCAAGGCGCTGACCGCCCGCGAGGTGAAGGAGTCGCTGCGCGCCGTGACCGAGTTGCAGGAGGAGCCCTGGATCGCCAAGCGCGACCTTGCGGTGCTGCTGCTGCTCTACGGCTGCGGCCTGCGCGTCGGCGAGGCGCTGAGCCTGACCCGCGCCCAGGCGCCCGAGCCGGGACAGGGCGCGCTCACCGTGCGCGGCAAGGGCAGCAAGGAGCGGGTCGTGCCCCTGCTGCCGCTGGTGACGCAGGCGATCGCGGACTATCTGGCGCTCTGTCCCTTCCAGCCCGGCGCGAAGGCCCCGCTGTTCCTCGGCAGCCGCGGCGGCCCGCTGGGCGCGCGGCGGGTGCAGGAGACCATGGCGCGCCTGCGGGCGCTCTTGAACCTGCCGCCCGAGGCGACGCCGCACGCGCTGCGCCATTCCTTCGCCACGCACCTGCTGGCCGAAGGCGGCGATCTGCGCACGATTCAGGAACTTTTAGGGCATTCCTCGCTATCTACGACACAGCGCTACACCGCCGTGGATGCCGAGCGGCTTTTGGACGTATATCAAAAGACACACCCCCGGGCGGGTAAGTAATGCGCCCTTGAAGCCGGGAGCGCGCTTTCGCACATGAAGGCCTCTGGGGAGAAGCGCAGAACAAGAGGGAGAGACGAAGATGCTCACCAAGACTTTCCGCGCGAAGATGGCGCTGGCCGGTGCTTTCGGCCTGGCCTTTTCGCTGGCCATGACGCCGCCGCTGGCCGAGGCCGGCAACCACAGCAACAAGGCCAAGGGCAACAAGCAGGAACAGGAATGGCTCTACGGCCAGAACCAGGGCCAGGGCAACAGCGGCAACAGCGGCAACTCCGACGAGGAGCTGATCCAGCGCGGCGCCGAGGTCCTGACCGAGGCCTTCCTGACCGACAGTGAACGCCGCATCATCCGCGAAAGCTTTTCCGGCGGCTATCCCGAGGGCTTCCAGAAGCCCAAGCCGATCCCGCCCGGCATCCAGAAGAAGCTGGCGCGCGGCGGCACCATGCCTCCGGGCATCGCCAAGACCCGCATGCCGGATTCGGTGCTGAGCCGCCTGCCGCGCCGCGAGGGCCAGGAAATCCTGTTCATCGACGACGACGTCTACCTGATCCAGAAGTCCACGGAGCTGATCCTGGACGTGCTGGAGAACGTGCTCTAGCCGCGTCTCTCCAGCCAGGACTGCAAGCGCAGGACGGGGGCGAAAAGGCCGGGCCAGCGGGTCTGCGCCCTCATCCAGCGTTCCTGAATCCAGAGGCTTTCCTGCGCCAGGATCAGGAAACCCACGGCCATGATCACGAAGCTGAGCGGCACCGGCAGCAGGAAGATCGGCAAGCCGATCAGCAGCAGCAGCCAGCCCAGCAGCAGGCGCGAGACGCGGCGCAGACCGCGCTTCTCGCGCGGCGCTTTCTCGGGCGTCTCTTCCAGGCGTTCGATGGGCCCCTGTTCGGGCATGATTAGGCGCGGTCCTTCACCAGGGCAGTTTAAAAGCGAGCGTTACATATGGAGAGCGCGCTTGTGGACCGCCAGGGCCGCCTCCTTGACCACCTCGTTCAGCGTCGGGTGGCCGTGGAAGGCGCGGGCCACGTCCTCGGCGGAGCCGCCGAACTCCATGGCCATGACGATCTCGTGGATCAGGCCGCCGGCGTCCGGGCCGATGATGTGCGCGCCCAGCACGCGGTCGGTCTTGGCGTCGGCCAGGATCTTCACGAAGCCGTCGGTGGCACCCATGGCGCGGGCCCGCCCGTTGGCGGTGAAGGGGAACTTGCCCGACGTGTAGTCGACCCCCGCCTCCTTCAGCTGCTCCTCGGTCTTGCCGACCGAGGCGACCTCGGGCCAGGTGTAGACGATGCCGGGCACGGTCTCGTAGTTCACGTGGCCCGCCTTGCCCGCGAGGGTCTCGGCGACGGCGACGCCCTCCTCCTCCGCCTTGTGGGCCAGCATGGGGCCCTCGATCACGTCGCCGATGGCGTAGACGCCCTCAACGTTGGTGGCCCAGTGGCCGTCGGTCTTGACCCGGCCGCGCTCGTCGGTCTCGACCCCGGCTTCGGAGAGCCCCAGGCCCTCGGTCACCGGCTTGCGGCCTATGGAGACCAGCACGACCTCGGCCTTCAACTCCTCGGCCTCGCCGCCCTTGGCGGGCTCGACCGTCAGGGTGACGCCGGTCTTGGCGGTCTTGGCGCCGGTCACCTTGGTGCCGAGCTTGAATTCCATGCCCTGCTTCTTCAGGACCTTCTGGAACTCCTTGGCGACCTCGGCGTCCATGCCGGGCACCAGCCGGTCCAGGAACTCCACCACCGTCACCTGCGCGCCCAGGCGCTGCCAGACCGAGCCCATCTCCAACCCGATGTAGCCGCCGCCGATCACGATCAGGGACTTGGGCACCTAGGTCAGCTCCAGCGCGCCGGTGGAGGAGACGATCTGCTTTTCGTCCACCTTGACATTGGGCAGGTCCACGTGGGTCGAGCCGGTGGCGATGATGACGTTCTTGGTCTTCAGGGTCTGGGTCTTGCCGTTGGAGCCCTTCACGGCGACCTCGCCAGGGGTCTTGGTGAGCGAGCCCCAGCCCTTCACCCAGTCCACCTTGTTCTTCTTGAAGAGGAACTCCACGCCCTTGACGTTGGCCTCGACCACGGAGTCCTTGTGGGCCATGAGGCCCTTCATATCGAGCGAGACCTTGCCGGTCTTGACCCCGAAGTCGCCCAGGTGATGCTCGGCCTCCTCGTACTTCTCGGAGGCCTGCAACAGCGCCTTGGAGGGGATGCAGCCGATGTTGAGGCAGGTGCCGCCCAGCGTGCCGCGCCCCTCGACGCAGGCCGTCTTCAGGCCCAGCTGCGCCGCCCGGATCGCCGCCACGTAACCGCCCGGCCCCGCGCCGATCACCACCAGATCGTAGCTCGTCTCGCTCATCGCTCTCGCCCTCTTCGCGTCCGTTTAGGCGGGAATTCACACCCGCCGCCGAACCTTGCCGCAAAGGCGCTAGAGGGGCAAGGTGCGAGGGGCAAGGCGGGCGGGGGATGCGGAGGGCGCGGGGTACGGCGGAAGAGCGGCCCAGTTCCAGGCCAAGCGCCGCCCCGCAAGGCCCCCTCTCAAAGCTGTAGCGCGCAGCCCGCAAGCCGACTACGCTCTAGCGCGACGGGGCCGCCAGGGCCGCCGGTCACCCGGGGTGAGGAGACCGCACCATGCCGATCACGGATATCCTCCTGTTCGACCGCCTGCGCCAGCAGCCCTGGCCGGAACCCGAGGAGGGTCGCCCGGACCCGGAGAAGCTCCTCTCCGGCGAACCCGTCAACCGCACTTGGAACCTCTACGAGAGCGCCGACGGCAAGCTCTTCGCCGGGGTCTGGGAGAGCGAGCCCGGCAAGTGGCGCATCGCCTACGACGAAACCGAGTACTGCACCATCCTGGAAGGCCACTCGATCCTCACCGACGAGGACGGCCAGACCCTGGACCTCCACCCCGGCACCAGCTTCCTCATCCCGCCGGGGTTCAAAGGCACGTGGGAGGTAGTGGAGAAGACAAGGAAAGAGTATGTGGTTTATGTTTGAAGCTTCAATTTGCGAGAAGACCAAACCGACGATTAAGCAAAGCAAGACACTTTCCGCATCGGTCCTGTCCCAAGCTGACACCAAAGGGCAAAAGAAGAAGCAGGGTTTCCTACTGCTGTGAAGTCTATAGCGCGGAGGAAACTCCGCACTATCTTCTTTTTAAACGCCCAACAGTAACCGCTGCGGGTCTTCCAGCGCTTCCTTGACCTTGACCAGGAAGGTCACCGCCTCCCGCCCGTCGATCAGGCGGTGGTCGTAGCTGTGGGCGAGGTACATCATGGGGCGAATCT